>JALFGI010000019.1 GCA_022777455.1 Clostridiales bacterium
CGGAATTGCCGCACCCCTTGGCTCCCCCTATGGGGGAGCTGGCTGCCCCGTTAGGGGCGCCCCTGAGAGGGCAATGCATTTGCCATGACCTTACTGCGGTACCCTCTCAGTCAGCCTGACGGCTGCCAGCTCTCCCAAAGGGAGAGCCAAGAGGGCGTTGCCGTATCTGCCCACCAAATTACAATTTAGCCTGCAAAAGCGTTACCGGGCGGTACCCAGGAGTCCCGGATGACACACCAGCCCGGTGCGCCATTGTCCGCGGGCACTGCCCGCCAAATTCCAATTTCCGCTTTTCAATCCAACGCTTACACGCTGTATTTGGGCTCGCAGGTCAAGTTGACACCCAAACGCTTGAACACCTTTTCATCCACCGGGGAGAGGATGACGGAGGAATGGACCTCACAGCCCTTGAGCTTGCTCAGCTGCTCCATGGCCAGCTCTGCCAGAGGATTGGTGGCAGCGCAGATGGACAGGGCGATCAGGGTCTCGTCGGTGTGGAGCCGGGGGTTCCGGTTGCCCAGGTGGGCAACCTTCAGATGCTGAATGGGGTCCAGCACCACAGGAGACATCAGGTGCATGTCATCCGGCAGATTGCTCAGAATCTTCAGGGCGTTCAGCAGCAGTGCGGAGGAGGCGCCCAGCAGGTCGGTGGTGCGGCCGGTGACGATGGTGCCGTCCGGCAGCTCCATGGCAGCGGCGGCGTCCCCGGTCTGGGCCTCCCGCTCCAGGGCGGGGGCGACGGTGGTGCGTTCCTCCGGGGTCACGTTGGCCTTGCGCATTAATAGCTCCAGCTTGCGGACCACTTCCTCGCCGCATTTGCCCTGCTTCAGGTCGCACATGGCCACATAGTAGCGGCGGATGATCTCCTGACGGGAGGCAGCCTTCACCGCTTCGTCGTCGAAAATGCAGTTGCCCGCCATGTTCACGCCCATGTCCGTGGGGGATTTGTAGGGGCAGGTACCCATGATCTTTTCGAACAATGCCTCCAGCACGGGGAAGGCCTCCACATCCCGGTTGTAGTTCACGGTGGTCAGGCCGTAAGCATCCAGGTGGAAGGGGTCGATCATGTTCACGTCGTTCAGGTCCGCGGTGGCGGCCTCATAGGCCAGGTTCACGGGATGATTCAGCGGGATATTCCAAATGGGGAAGGTCTCAAATTTGGCGTAGCCCGCCTGGATGCCCCGTTTGTTTTCGTGGTACACCTGGCTCAGGCAGGTGGCCAGCTTGCCGCTGCCGGGGCCCGGAGCGGTGACCACCACCAGGGAGCGGGTGGTTTCGATGTATTCATTTTTGCCGAAGCCCTCTTCGCTGACCACGAAGGAGGTGTTGGCGGGATAGCCCTCGATGCTGTAGTGATGGTAGACCCGGATGCCCATCCCCTCCAGACGGGACTGGAAAGCGGTGGCCAGGGTCTGACCGTGGAACCGGGTGAGCACCACGCTGGACACATAAAGCCCAAAGTCCCGGAAGATTCCGATGAGGCGGATCACATCCCGGTCGTAGGTAATGCCCAGATCACCCCGGATTTTATTTTTCTCGATATCGTCGGCATTGATGGCAATGACCATTTCCACCTGGTCTTTCAGCTGCAGCAGCATCCGCAGCTTGCTGTCCGGCTGGAACCCGGGAAGCACCCGGGAAGCATGGTTATCATCATACAGCTTGCCGCCGAATTCCAGATACAGCTTTCCGCCGAACTGGGCAATCCGCTCCTGGATATGCTGGGACTGCATTTGCAGGTATTTCTCATTGTCAAAGCCAATTTTTACCATTTCTCGTGCCTCTCTCTTTCCACGCATTCTGCCCCTTATTATACCGCAAATCCCCCCCAATAGCAAGTGGCAAAGAAAAATATGGCTGACAGACATACAAATTGTAATTTGGCGGGCAGAATTGCCGCACCTCTTGGCTCTCCCTTTGGGAGAGCTGGCTGCCCCGTAAGGGGCAGACTGAGAGGGCAACACATGAATTTTGGTTACCATTTCCTTACTGCGGCACCCTCTCAGTCAGCCTGTTCGGCTGACAGCTCTCCCAAGGGGAGAGCCAAGGGGCGTTTCCGCATCTGCCCGCCAAATTACAATTTGCAGAGCTGAGCGGTGCATAAAAAATGGGGCCGTTCCCGGAAAGGAAACAACCCCGAGGTTTTATTCGTTGCACAGAGCGGCGGATTCTTCGTTCACGCTGGCCTCGCAGGAGCGCATGGCGAGAATGGTCTTTTCCAGGACTTCATCCAGCGTCCAGCCCAGGCGGTCGGCACCGTCCTTGATCACGTCCCGGCTGCAGCCTGCGGCGAATTTCTTATCCTTGAATTTCTTTTTCAGGCTGGAAAGCTCCATATCCATCACGGATTTGGAGGGGCGCATCCGGGCGGCGGCACCGATCAGACCGGTGAGCTCGTCCACGGCGAAAAGCACCTTCTCCATGGGATGGGTGGGCTCCACATCGCTGCACAGGCCATAGCCGTGGGAGCAGATGGCGTGCACCAGTTCCGGCTCGGCACCAATTTCGGCCAGCAGTTCCGGTGCCTTCTGGCAGTGCTGGTCGGGGTATTTTTCAAAATCCACATCGTGGAGCAGGCCGCACAGACCCCAAAAATCCACCTCTTCGCTGTAGCCCAGCTCCTGAGCGAACCAGCGGATGACGCCCTCCACAGTCAGAGCGTGAAGGATGTGGAAGGGCTCCTGGTTGTATTTTTGCAGCAGAGCCAGCGCTTGCTGTCTTGTGATGGCGGTTTTCATGATCATTCCTCCAAATGATTGATTTTTACAATATTATAGAATTGTCCGCTGCTTCTGTCAAGAACCGCGGATTCCTTTTGCGAGGTGAAGCCAATGACCAATATTCTGGATTATATCCGCTGGCGTGGCGATCTGACCTTTGCCCAGGACCCACCCAATGCCGTAGATTCGCTGATATTCTCTTACCTTGTTTACATTCGACTTCCAAAGAAGCTTTTCCTATCTTCGGAGGAACGGATCCCTTTGTGGCGAGTGGAGGAAGAACTGTTTCTGCTGGAAGATTACCGGGAACGGGGCAATAGCCACCAGCTGCAGCTTCTGCATGAAGCCTCCCAGTCCAAACGCTTTGGCGGCGTGGAGCTAACGCGGTTTTACAGCCGGTTTATTCCGGAGGAGGATACCCAGTTTGCCGCCATGGCGTTCCTCTTGGACGATGGCAGTCTGCTGGCAGCGTTCCGGGGGACGGATAACACCCTGGTTGGGTGGAAGGAAGATTTTAACATGTGTTTCCAGGAAGCAGTGCCTGCCCAGCGTTTGGCGGTGGACTATGTTCAAATGCTGTACGATACTTATGGCAGACCCATGCACCTGTGCGGTCATTCCAAGGGGGGAAATCTGGCGGTATACGCAGCAGCCAAAAGTGAGGCATCCATCCGCCAGGCCATCCGGGAGGTCTACAATAACGATGGCCCCGGCTTTATGGAGCATATGCTCTCCGACCCCGGCTATCTGGAAATGGTGCCCCGGATTCATACCTATGTACCCCAATCCTCCATCATCGGCATGCTGATGGAACACGCCGAACCGACCCAGGTGATTAAAAGTGCTCAGGTTGGAATTCTGCAGCACGATGTGTTCACCTGGGAGGTGATGGGCAAAGAGTTGATCAGTGTGGAGGAGTTGACCCCGGACTCCAAATTCGTCAGCGCTACCATCAAGCAATGGCTGCTGGGCATGGATCTGGAGGCCAGAAACCAGATGGTGGATGCTTTGTTTAAACTCCTGACCTATGGCAATGTGGAGCGGGCGGCGGACATTTTCCAGCCCAGGAACGTCCGCCGGTACATGAAGCTCATCAGCACCGACGATGACATTCGCCGGATTTTAACGGGAGATTTTTCCAATCTGCTGGAGGCTGCCAAAAAGACCATCAAGCTCCCGCCGGAGGAAGCGGAAGATCCCGAAACCTCCGAAGAGGAGATGCAACAGGTATAGCGTGCTAAAGCGGGAGGATGATCCTTCCCTACTTTTGGCTGGGCGTTCGTCGGCGGCAATTGCATATACGGAAACGCCCGGACATTTTTCGTGTCCGGGCGTTGTTTTGGATATTTGGGGAATGGCTCTGCGGGGTTAAGGGTGAATTCTGTTCCGCAGGAGCGTTACCGAGGGGTACCCTGTGGTGTAACGATTACCGACCAGCCGAGCACGCATTATCTGCGGGCATTGCCCGCTTAGCGCTGGATTCTGCCGGAGCCGTCGCCGCCGGCCAGCTTCTCCACTTCCGCAACGGTGACCATGTTGTAGTCACCCTCGATGGAGTGCTTCAGAGCGGAGGCTGCCACGGCGAATTCTA
>JALFGI010000031.1 GCA_022777455.1 Clostridiales bacterium
CTGCTGATAGTCGGCCGCTTCCTGGTTCAGGCCCAGGGCATCGGTCTGGAGTAAGGCCGCCATCTGGTCGATGAAGGAGCCGGTGCCGCCGGCGCAGACGCCGTTCATCCGCTCCTCCAGGCCGCCGGTGAAATAGATGATCTTGGCATCCTCACCTCCCAGCTCGATGGCCACATCGGTCTGGGGAGCGACTTTCTGCAGGGCAGCCGCCACGGCCACCACTTCCTGCACGAAGGGGATGTTCAGCGCCTTGCCCAGGTTGATGCCGCCGGAGCCGGTGATTTTCAGCCGCAGTCCCACGTTCCCCAGGCTCTGCTCTGCTTCCCGAAGGAGCTGGGCCAGGGTTTCCTGGGTGTGGGCGCGGTGGCGGCGGTACTCCCCGAATACGGACTGACCATCCTCATCCAGGATCACCAGCTTCACTGTGGTGGAGCCAATATCAATTCCGGCGGTAAATTCTTTCTCTTTCATGTTGAACCTCTATCTATGTCTTGTAAACGCTGTTTTCAGCAAATTGTAAATCAATGGACACGCCCACTGTAGGGGAGGCTCTCAGCCTCCCGCCAGGTTGGTTAACTGAGTGTTTGGATGAATGGTATCATGTCCGACGCGGTGCGGATTCGCCCAACCTGGTTTTTATTCATGGGCTTGTACTGCGCGGGAGGATGAGATCCTCCCCTACAGTGGCTGGGTGGTGAACATAAAAACGGCAAGACTCATCCGCTGCGGGCAGATAAGTCTCGCCGTGAAAGACAGGGGCTGCAGATACTCCGGTCTGAAAACTTCATTGTACATTTTTGCTTGTACCAACTACGCAATCGGTTACACATGCCATCGCAGGAATCAGTGCGGACGGAAGCAAAAGGTTGACTTTTGTTCCAAAAACAAGTATGCTTCATTATATAGCTTGGATTCCGTTTCTTCAAGCATTATTTTTTCCTTTCTGTTGGATAAGCAACGATTTTACAAAAGTGTCGATTTTTGTCGATTTGCCCGGGAGGTAATGATGGACCAGAAAACCGATTTACGAATTCAGAAAACGGAAAAAGCCATTCGGGCAGCTTTCCTGGAAATCCGCAGGAAGCTGCCCCTGGAAAAGGTGAAGGTGCGGGACATTTGCCAGCGGGCCATGATCAACACCTCCACCTTCTACAACCATTACCGGGATGTGCAGGATCTGTCCGACCGGCTGGAAAATGAAATACTGGCCCAGTGCATCCGCACCGCGCCGGAACCGGACTGCCTGTTCCATGACCCATACCGGTTCCTGATGGACCTGCGCAAGGGCTTCTCCGAATCGGAGCTATCTCCCCAGCTGGCTGTCCTGTTCGACGGGCGGACGGAGGTGCTGCACCAGAAGATGGACCGGCTGCTCCGCCGCCGCTATGAAGACAATACCGGGGATGATTATCTGAAAATCTCCTTCGTGCTGGGGGGCATCATGTACACCGGCCACCTGATCCAGGAGGACCGGTCCGTTCCTCCGGAAGAACTGTACCGGAAGCTTGCGGAGTTGATCCGGCGGCTGTGATCTGATGCGATTCAGCCGGACGCCTGGAAATCGCAATGGAAATTTAAAAAAATAATTGCAGACAATCCCCCTGAAATGTGATATACTATACCATACGGGTAAAATTGATTGATTTGTCTGTTTCCGGGGAATTCCGTCCCCGTAGAAAGATCTGCAACAGAGGAGGATTCCCCTTGAAAAAACTGTGTGGCTATCTGGTTGCCGCCATCTTTGCCGGCATTACCTATGTGCTTTCCCTGTATGGCAAGCAGTTTTCGGCCCTGATTGATATGGTCTACCCCTACGTCATCCGCACCCTGGAAGCCACCCTGGCCTCCTGGAGCGGCCAGGTGGATTTTCTGCTGTGGCAGTTCCTGGCCGTCGCCCTGGCGGTGGTGCTGATTGCCGTTCTGGTGGTGTTCATCGTCACGAAAAAGAGCATCATCCAGTGGTTCGGCTGGGTGCTGGCCACGGTGAGCTTTGTGTTTATGCTCCATACCGTTGTCTATGGCATGAACTACTATGCCGGCGACCTGGCGGATGACCTGCGTATGGACGTTTCCGGCTGCACCCTCAGCGAAATCGTGGAGGCCACCGAGTATTACCAGGGCCAGGCCAACGCCCTGGCCACGCAGATGAACCGGGACGGTAGCGGCAGCCTGGCCTTTGAGGACTTTGGCACTTTGGCCGCCCGGGCGGGAAAGGGCTTTGAATATCTCACCTATCAGCGGTTCTTCCCGGTGTTCGCCGGGTCCACCGAACCGGTAAAGAAGCTGGGCTGGGCGGATATGTTCAGCTCCATGGGCATCACCGGCTATACCTTCCCCCTCACCGGCGAGGCGGCGGTGAATCCCCAGATTCCGGCTTCTGCCCTGCCCTTCACCATGTGCCACGAGATGGCCCACCGGATGTGCATCGCCTCGGAGCGGGATGCTAATTTCGCGGCCTTCCTGGCCTGCTCCTTTAACAACAACCGGCAGTACCAGTATTCCGCCTACTTCATGGCCTACCGCTACTGCTACACCGCCCTGTACAGCGTGGGCCGGTCCACCTCCATCGATCCCAAGCTGGTGGCGGAGGCCGCCAGTGAGGCCAACCGGATCGCCGGCAATGTGAACAGCTACCTGCGAAAGGACATGGACGACTACGACAGGTTCTTTAACAGCCGGAAGAATAGCTTCGCCACCGACGTGGCGGACACCGTGAACGATCTGTACCTGAAGGCCAGCGGCGAGGCCTCCGGCACCGCCTCCTACGGCCAGGTGTGTGACCTGCTGGTGAACTGGCACATTCAGGAAGTGGTGCTCCCCGCCATCGCCGTGGAGGAGAGTCGGTTCGACCCCTATGACGAGACCCAGGTTGATCTCAGCGGCATCGTGAACGCGAGAGGATATTGATATGGATGAAATGCGCCAAGCCCTGGTTTCGGGGCTTCCGGAGCTGGGCCTGACCCTGACGGAAAACCAGATCGACACCCTCTGCGCCTTTGGCCGGGCGGTGGTGAAGCAGAACGAGGTGATGAACCTCACCGCCATCACGGAAGATGCCCAGGTGGCCAGGCTCCATCTGCTGGACAGCCTGACGGTGCTGACGGCGGCGGACCTGGCGGGTAAAAGCCTCATCGATGTGGGCTGCGGCGCGGGCTTCCCCGGGGTGCCCCTGGCCATCGGCTGCCCGGAGGCAAAAATCACCCTGCTGGACAGTCTGGGCAAGCGGGTGCACTGGCTGGAGGAAACCCTCCCCACCCTGGGGATTTCGGCGGAGTGCGTCACCGCCCGGGCGGAGGAAGCGGTGGCAGCCCGGCGGGAAAGCTATGATTTCGCCACCAGCCGGGCCGTGGCACGGCTGAATATCCTTTTGGAGCTCACCGCCCCTTATGTCAGGGTGGGCGGCATGGTCATCGCCATGAAGGGCGCGGCAGCCCAGGAGGAGCTGGCCGAATGCGGCTCCGCCATCAAGAAATTGGGCCTCAGGCTGGAGGAGGTTCGCCGGTCCCCCGTAGAGGGCCACAGCCTGATCCTCCTGAAAAAAATCGCCCCCACGCCGAAGCAATACCCCCGGCGCTACGCCAAAATCAAGCAGGCACCGCTGTAATGAGCCCTTTCTGAGGCGGAACTCTTTCTTGCGCACAGCAGAGAGAATGGCTCTTGACAATATATCAAATAAGGAATATACTGTAGAGAGAGGACATTGCTGTGTTTCACATTGAGTTTTACACACTGCCAAACGGCCAGCAGCCGATTGTAGAGTTCCTGAACGGATTGGACGCAAAGATGAGAGCCAAGGCGTTACACAGCATTTCTATTTTGGAAGAGTTCGGAAATCAATTAAGAGAACCCCATTCCAAAGCGATGGGGGACGGATTGTTCGAGCTTCGCATCAAGTTTTCCAGCGACATCTCCCGGATATTCTACTTCTTCGTTGTAGATAATCGGATCGTCCTTACCAATGGATTTGTCAAAAAGACGATGAAGACTCCCAAAGCAGAAATTGAACTTGCCCGAAAGTATAAGGCAGACTACGAAAGGAGGGGACACAGCCATGAGTGATTTTCGGAACTATCTGGAGCAGCAGATGAAGGATTCTGAATTTGCGGCAGAGTATGAAGCAATGCGGCCTGAGTATGAAGCGATCCGAGCTGTGATTGCTGCCCGCCAGGAAAGCCAGATGACCCAAAAGGAACTGGCAGAGAAAACCGGAATTCGTCAGTCCAACATCAGCCGTATCGAAAGCGGTGTCAGCAGCCCAACGGTTGAAACGCTGGCACGCATTGCTTCCGGTCTTGGCAAGCAGCTGAAAATCGAGTTTATCTGACAATCATATAAATCAAACCCCTGCCCGTCGGTTTTGCCGGTGGGCAGGGATTCTTTCTGCTTTATTTCACTTCACATTTCACAATTTCGCCGGTTTTCTCGTTTTTCACGATCTGGGCGGTAGCCACCTTCACAAGGGACTGGTACTTATCCTTGCCGGGGCCGCTCTTGGAATAGGCCCACAGGGTGTCCATGGAGTAGCTTTCGTTCTCTGCCTGTCCGGCGGCGAAGGCCTCCTCATCCAGCACATAGACGGAAACGGTGTAATCCGTCTCCGAGGAGAACAGGCCGCGGTAGGCGCTGTCCACGATGCACACCACCTGCTCGTCATCCCACGCATCGGTGTTGTCCAGCACAACCTCCGCCATGGCGTGGTTGGCTTCCACCCGCTCTTCCTTGGAGTAGTCGGCGGAGCGGGAGGAGGTGTTGTAACGGTAGTACAGGTAGCCCACAGCGCTGGAAACGCCCACCACAAACAGCACCGCCAGGGTGATGATCTGCTTGGTGGTGAATTTCATCTCCGTGTCGGAGGAATAGGTCAGCTTTGCCCGCCGGGTGATGGGCATAACAAACCGCAGGAACAGGGTGAGCACCACGGACTCAATGGGGAACATGGCCAGATTTTTGAAGATACGGGCGATGGTCATCATGCCCAGAATCTGATCCTTGGCCTTTGCGGGGTTGCCGATGTACACATACCACCAGGCGAAAACCAGCTGCTGCAGCACCACGTTCACCAGAAAGCAGATGAAGAACCGCGCCAGCATCACCCGGGTGGGGGTGGCCTTGGCCCGGTACAGGCACAGGGCATAGATCATGGTGCTGGCGATCTCCGTCAGCACGAAGGGGAAAAAGTAGTCGCCGGTGGGGTAAATCAGGAAGCCGATGGTGTCGGAAATGATGGCGGCGGGAATGGCCATCACAGGCCCATAGACCATGGCACCCAGGGCGGTGGCCAGCATGGCGGTCTGGATGCTCAGCTGGGGGCCCAGGGGAATGGCCAGGGGCTTCAGGGCAATGCGAAGGGCTGTCAGCAGGGCGGCGACCACCAGCATTCTGGTGTCCTTCAGCTCGGCGGCAGCGTCACGCCAGTAGGCTTTGGAGAAGGGATGCGGGTACAATGCGGTTGATTTGGTTTTTGCAGACATGAAAAATCCTCCTTTTGATGTAGGAGCGTTCGGATAAGGGTACAAAACTGTCCCCGATGGGTCGGTAAATAAAAATCCCCCAGCGGGCATAATACCCCTGGGGAGAACCGCTATTCACTTGACCCGTGGGGAAGGGACAGCTTCAAAGCCATTCTCCGTTCGCCCAACCGAGTGTCGTTGCTACATAAAGGAGGAAACTCCCATATGGCGCAGCGGGTGCGGAAATCCTATCGCGGACGGAACCGTCCTTCGTCTGCCACACAACTCCCCATTCTGGCAGCACTTCACGCAGGGCTTCCTACTCTGTTCGCCATCAATATACATGATTTGCATGCAATTGTAAAGACCCAAATGGAAAAATTTTCATGTGCTTATCGGTTTGACTCAGCAAATTGTAATTTGACGGGTACAAATGACGTCCATGCCACCGTAGGGGCGGCTACCAGCCGCCCGCGCAGTACAAGCCAAAAATGATGAACCGGGTTGGGCGAATTCCCACAGCACCACGATAAAACTGTAGGGGAGGCTCGCAGCCTCCCGGGCGGCACAAACCCGGGATGATGAACCGGGATGGGCGAATTCGTACCACGTCGGACATCATACCATTCAACCATCCACTCAATGATCCAACTTGGCGGGAGGCTAAGAGCCTCCCCTACAGTGGCGCTGCTATTGCTTTTCCTCCCGGATCAGCTTCAGGTACTGGTCCAGGTAGACCTTATAGGTGATGGACATGAGGGCGGTGCGCAGCAGCTCCTTTTCCTGGGTGTTGGTGACGCCCACCCGGGCAGGGGTTTCCCGCAGGCCGCAGATGTACTGCAGCAGATTTTCCAGCTCGTCGCAGAAATAGTCGTAGGCCACGCTGAGCTCGTAGCTGCTCTTCTGCAGATCGATCATCAGCCGGATGTCCTCCAGGGAGATGACGGTCTTGATGTAGGACAGGAAGATCAGATAGGCGATGGAATCCCGGGAGTAGGCTTTCTTCACGGGGCCGGGGATGAGCTTCTGCTTGACGTAGTTGCTCACCATGGAGCCGGTGAGGGGGGTGGGCACATAGCGGGCAACATACCTGGTGACCTGCTCCAGGTGCAGGCCGATGTCCGGCAGCTCCCGGTAGCGGGGCAGATGGAAGTCCTCCACATATTCTGCCAGCTTGCGCCGGTTTTCTTCATTCATAAACCGTGCCTCCTTTTTCTGTCCACATCTTAATACGTTTTTTTTGATCTGTCAATCGGTTTTTCAAAAACCGATTGACAGCTATGCAAAAACGTGTTACTATGTATGAAAGAGTGAAATGTTTGATCTGCTGATCGGCAAATTGTAATTTGGCGGGTAGATACGGCAGCGCCCCTTGGCTCCCCCTATGGGGGAGCTGGCTGCCCCGTAAGGGGCAGACTGAGAGGGCGACAATGATTCGGCTGTCATTATCTTACTGCGGTACCCTCTCAGTCAGCCTGACGGCTGCCAGCTCTCCCAAAGGGAGAGCCAAGGGGTGCGTCAGTTCCGGTACGCCAAATTACAATTTGCCGATCAGCACATCCCAAAATAGAGAAACCCATGGAGGATCCTTTTATGATGAAATTTGTAGCCGACTCCTCTTCCGACCGTCCGGTGATTCCCGGCATGGAAGTGCAGTATGTTCCCATGATCATCTCCACCGATGAAAAGAGCTTCGTGGACAACGAGCATCTGAATGTGTCCGAAATGCTGGACTATCTGGCCGAGTACAAGGGCCGCTCCTATACCGCCTGCCCCAGTGTGGACGGATGGCTCACTGCCTACGAGGGCGGGGACGAAATCTACGCCGTGACCATCACCAGCGGCCTGTCCGGCTCCTATAATGCCGCCATGGCAGCAAGAGAGCTGTACCTCCAGGCCCATGAGGAAGCCAAGGTTGCCGTGTTCGACAGCCTGAGCACCGGCCCCGAAATGCTGCTGATTCTGGAAAAGCTCCGGGAGCTCACCGCCCAGGGCCTGCCCTTTGAGCAGGTGGAGGCAGCGGTGCGGGAATATCAGCAGCACACCCGGCTGTTCTTCTCCCTCCAGTCCGTGCACAACCTGAGTCAGAACGGCCGGGTGAGCAAGGTGGCTGCCGCCGCCGTAGGCGTGCTGGGCATCCGGATCGTGGGCACTGCCAGCCAGGAGGGCACCCTGGCCCAGCTGGCCAAGTGCCGGGGGGATCGGAAGGCCCTGCCGGCACTGCTGGAGTATATGAAGGACGCCGGCTTCGACGGCGGCAAGGTCCGTATCACCCACGTCCGCAATCCCAGACTGGCAGGCCAGTTCGCCGAGCTGGTGAAGACCACCTGGCCCGCCTCCGATGTGGCCGTCTCCGCCAACAGCGGCCTGTGCAGCTACTACGCCGAATCCGGCGCCATTCTGGTGGCCTTTGATTATTAAGAAACGCAGCCGCGCTGGAAACCCCGGCGCGGTCATTTTTTGCGATGGTTGGTTATAGGACGGAAAAATTGTAATTTGGCGGGCAGATTTCCGCCCAGCCATCGTAGGGGCGGCTACCAGCCGCCCGCAACGTAACGGAACTGCGCGCTTGGTTGAATGGCATGCAATTCGTATCCATTGTAGGGGAGGCTCTTAGCCTCCCGCCATGTAGGCTGCCTGGGTGTTTGGCTGAATGGCATTATGCCCGACATCGTACGGATTCGCCCAACCCGGTTTGTCACGATGATCTGTACCGCGCGGGAGGCTGCGAGCCTCCCCTACAGTGGCTGGGCATTCATCGGAACATGGTTCCATTCAACCAAACCGCGCAGGCCCGTTGCGCTGCGGGAGGCCTCCCCTACATCTTCCGATACGAAGCCGTTCACATTTTCGGAGGATAAGCTTTACAAATTATTCATTCAAATTCGGAAAAGCGGGGTATAATTGTGACATACGGAAGAAATGGGGATTTTGGCCCCTGCAGAAAACGGAGGATAAAATCATGGCTGTATCTGTTCTGATTGTGGAAGACGACCGCAACATCGCAGAGCTCCTGCAGATGTATCTGGAAAAAGAAGGCTACGCCGTCACTTGGGCGGCGGACGGCGGACAGGGTCTGACCAAATACCGGGCCATCAAGCCGGACCTGGTGCTGCTGGATGTGATGATGCCGGTGATGGACGGCTGGTCCGTGTGCCGGGCCATTCGTGCCGAGGCGCAAACCCCCATCATCATGCTCACCGCCAAGGGCGAAACCGACGACAAGGTGACGGGGCTGAAAAACGGCGCCGACGACTACATCACCAAGCCCTTTGAAATGAAAGAGGTCCTGGCCCGGATTGAGGCGGTGCTCCGCCGTTCCTCCGGGGTCACCACCGAGAAAAAGGCAAGACGGCTGGTGTTCGACAAGCTGATCATCGACATGGACGCCTTTGAACTCACCGTGGACGGCAAGAAGGTGGACACGCCCCCAAAGGAGATGGAGCTGCTCTATTACCTGGCCTCCTCCCCCAACCGGGTGTACACCCGCAACCAGCTGCTGGACGAGGTATGGGGCTTCGACTACTTCGGCGATTCCCGCACCGTGGACGTTCACGTCAAGCGCCTGCGGGAAAAGCTGGAAGGCGTCAGCGAAAGCTGGAACCTGAAAACCGTCTGGGGCGTGGGCTATAAGTTCGAGGTGCTGTAATTCCCTTGACAACCACGCTGAGTGTGGTATAATAAGCATGAAAAGAGCACTGCCGATAAGCGGTTAGCTCGAGTGAAACAGTTTTATATTCCTATAGAAACCGTCACTTGGCCGAGTGGCGGTTTCTGCTTTTTACAGTGAGTGTAATGGTAAATTTACCAATATGTACAGTCAATGTAATTGGCATATGCTCACCTCCTTTAAGGAGATGTAGCTAACCGCCTATCCACTATGGCAATGCTCTTCCCAGCCCCAATATGGGGTTGGGTTTATTCTATCAGTGAATGAGAAAAATGTCAAATGAATGTGTGGTAGTAGGGGAGGTTTCGCCTCCCGTTTCTGTTTCAGAAGCGGGACGGGAACCCGTCCCTTACGCATCGGGACAAATTGCATACCATTCAACGGAACACGCAGGCACGTTACTTGGCGGGAAATTGCGAGCCTTTCCTACAGTGACGTGTGTTCCCCCTCCTGCGAAAAAAAGACCTCAAGGAATTATTTCCTCGAGGTCTGTATTTTTTTACTTCACGGGGGAGGAGGAGCGCAGGGTCACGTCGTGGTAACCGCCCTCCACGATGGACACGGAGGAAACCAGGGTCAGCTTGGCATCCCGCTGGAGGTCGGGAATGTTGGTGACGCCCACATTGCACATGGTGGACTTGACCTTGTACAAAGAGGCCTCCACGTTGTCATGCAGGGGGCCGGCGTAAGTGACGTAGGAATCCACGCCCTCTTCAAAGCTCAGCTTGGTGGCACCGCCCAGGTCGTAGCGCTGCCAGTTCCGGGCCCGGTTGGAGCCTTCGCCCCAGTATTCCTTCATGTAGGCGCCGTTGACCATGATCTTGGGGGTGGGGCCCTCGTCGAACCGGGCGAAATAACGGCCCAGCATCAGGAAATCCGCGCCCATGGCCAGGGCCAGGGTCATGTGGTAGTCATGGACGATGCCGCCGTCGGAGCAGATGGGCACATACACGCCGGTCTCCCGGAAGTATTCATCTCTCGCGGCAGCCACTTCGATCAGCGCGGTGGCCTGGCCCCGGCCGATGCCCTTGGTCTCCCGGGTGATGCAGATGGAGCCGCCGCCGATGCCCACCTTCACAAAGTCCGCACCCGCCTCGGCCAGGAAGCGGAAGCCGTCCCGGTCCACCACGTTGCCGGCGCCGATCTTCACGGTGTTGCCGTAGGTCTGACGCACCCAGTCGATGGTCTTCTTCTGCCAGCAGGTGTAGCCCTCGGAGGAGTCGATGACGAACACATCGGCGCCGGCCTCCAGCAGAGCGGGAATCCGCTGGGCGTAGTCCCGGGTGTTGATGCCCGCGCCCACCAGATACCGCTTCTTCTCGTCCAGCAGCTCCAGGGGGTTCTCCTTGTGGGAGGCATAGTCCTTGCGGAAGACGAAGTACAGGAGTCTGCCTTCCTTGTCCACGATGGGAAGGCTATTGAGCTTGTGGTCCCAGATGATGTCATTGGCTTCCTTCAGGGTGGTCTCCGCGGGGGCGGTGACCAGTTTTTCCAGGGGAGTCATGAAGGTCTTCACCTTGTCGGTGGGCTGCATTCTGGAAACACGGTAGTCCCGGCTGGAAACGATACCCAGGAGCTTGCCGTTGGGGGTGCCGTCCTCGGTGATGGCCACGGTGGAGAAACCGTTGCTGGCCTTCAGCGCCAGCACATCGGCCAGGGTGTTCTCGGGGGTCAGGTTGGAGGCGGAGGTGACGAAACCGGCCTTGTGGTTCTTCACCTTTGCAACCATGGCAGCCTGATTTTCAATGGTCTGGGAACCGAAAATGAAGCTGATGCCGCCCTCCTTGGCCAGAGCGATGGCCAGGGTATCGTTGGACACGGACTGCATCACGGCGGAGGTCAGGGGCACATTCAGGGAAATGGCAGGCTCTTCCTGTCCCTTGCGGAATTTCACCAGGGGGGTACGCAGACTCACATTGTCGGGGATGCACTCCTCGGATGTGTAGCCCGGAATGAGCAGGTATTCACTGAAGGTGTGGCTGGGCTCCTTGTAGTAGTAGGCCATGGATGTTCCTCCTTGTAAGATATAAGATATAAGATATTGTTAATTTGTGCATCGTAGGGCGGGGTCTTGACCCCGCCGACCCAGTTCCGGTTTTTGATCAGTACGTTGATTGGGATTAATTTTTAAATAATCCGCGTAAATCGGCAAAACCGACCTTTTATTCCATTTGTCCAACCCGGCAGGTTTCGTTACCGATTGGCGGGGTCAAGACCCCGCCCTACGAAAAAAATAATTAAACCGTTTGTCCGTCGCCCTGGTCCAGGATTTCGGCCACGGGGGTGCCTTTTTCGGAGAGCTTTTTGAAATTGCCCATGACCCCGATCACCGGGCTCATCATGGCAAAGGTGTTGGGATAGTTCTGGACGATGGCGGACAGCACCGAAACCTGGGTCTTGTTCACCACGCACATGACGATCCAGGTGTCCTTTCCGGTGAAAGCGCCGGTGGCCTTGAATTTCGTGGCAGAGTGATGGAGCTTCTGGATGATGTCCTTGCAGATCTCGTCCGGGTGGTTGGTGACGATCTCGAAGCGTACGGCGCTGCGGCCGTTGCGCTGGAACCGCTCCCCCACGGTGGTGGTGGCAAAGCTATAGAGAATGCACAAAATCACCGGCTCCATTTTATAATCATACACGAAAAAGCTGGCGATTGCAACCACCGCGTTGATGCCAAAGCTGAGAGAAAACACGCTCTTGCCCGGGTGGTGTTTGTGAATAATGGCGGAAATGAAGTCCGTGCCGCCGGTGTAGGCGCTGGCCTTGATGAGCACGCTGTAGCAGAAGCCCATGATGATGCCGGCAACCAGGGGTCCCATGATCTTGCTGGTGCCGTTTTCCGTGGCGTAGGCGAAGGCGGACAGGTCCACATGGTCCATAATCAGCAGTCCCAGGGAGAACGTGATGACATACAGCATACTCCGGATGGCCACTGGCTTGCTCACCTCGATGTAGCACCAGATGGCCAGAGGCAGGTTGATCAGCAGGCTCAAATAGCCCACACTGATGCCGGTGACGTACTGGATCATGGTACAGATACCGTTGAGCCCCGAGGGTGCAAACTGGTTGGGGAAGACGAAAACCTCATAGTTCAGCGCTGCCACCAGGGCAACAACCGCAATCACAAGATAAGTCCAGACCTTTTTTAACGCAGCCATGACACATTTCCCCTGTATGAATTTTTTGTTATATGCTTATCGGCTTAACGCAGCAAAAGCAGAATATTGCCGATGAACGACCACCCCCACTGTAGGGGCGGCTCTCAGCCGCCCGCCAGGTAATGAACGTGGGTGTTTCGTTGAATGGCACCATGTCGGGTATGGTACGAATTCGCCTGAACTGGTGTATCCCGCAAGCTGGTTCCGCGCGGGCGGCTACGAGCCGCCCCTACAATGGGCGCACAGTTGGCGTACGGGGGACATCCAATTGGCTTTTTGAATACAAATGTCCTTGCGGAAAGAACAAAATTTGACATCCTTGTCAAATCCATGTTTAATTCAATAATATAGCACAGCATCCATTTTCGGTCAAGAGAAAATCTTCATTTTTCACAAATTCAGCTTGTAATTTTCGGAAAAATGTGCTAGAATTTAGGGTGAAGTATTATGCTCAAAAATGCGAAAAATTACCATTTTGGGCTTCTGTAAACAGAGGAAAGGAGCACAATATGTATTCATCCGCCTATGTCTGGGCGAAGGTCCTCAGCCACATGGAGGAGCGTCTGGGATCTGTCACGGTTTCCGCCTGGTTCGACGATGCGGAGGTGGTGGAGCTGAACGAAAACAACCTGATTCTCTACTCCCCCTCCGATTTCCGACGGGACATTATCCGCCGCCGGTGTACGGGCTTCGTGGAGGATGCCCTGAAGGAAGTCTTTAATTCCGACGCCAAGCTCCTGGTCTTTGGGGACAAGGAACGGGACTCCTTCCGCAACAAGGGAAAGACCATCTCCTCCATGGACTTTAACCCCCAGTTCACCTTTGATAATTTTGTGGTGGGCCCCTCCAACCGGTTCGCCCACAGCGCCTCCATCGCCGTGTCCAAAAACCCCGGACAGGTGTATAACCCCCTGTTCATCTACGGCCCCTCCGGCGTGGGCAAGACCCATCTGCTCTATGCCATCGCCAACGGCATCCGGCGGCAGAACCCGGAAGCCAACATCGTCTACATCAAGGGCGATGAATTTACCAACGAACTGATCTCCGCCATCGCCAGCGGCAAAAACGTGGAATTCCGCAGCAAGTACCGGGAGAGCGACCTGTTCCTCATCGACGATATCCAGTTCATCGCCGGCAAGGAGTCCACCCAGGAAGAATTCTTCCATACCTTCAACAAGCTCTACGAGGAGCACAAGCAGATCGTCATGACCTCCGACCGGAAGCCCAGCGATATGCTCACACTGGAGGACCGGCTGCGCACCCGGTTTGAATGGGGCCTGCTGGCGGACGTCCAGCCCCCGGACTACGAGACCCGAATGGCCATTCTGAAAAACAAAGCCAGAAGCCTTGGCATTGAGCTGGGTGACGACGTGTGCAACTACATTGCGGTGAACGTCACCAACAACGTTCGCCAGATTGAAGGCATCGTGAAAAAGCTGCTGGCCTACCGGGACCTGGACAACATGACGCTGGACCTGGCCAACGTGTCCCGGGTGATCGAGGACTCCTTCAAGACGGAGGGCAACGCCCTGCCCACCCCCAGCCTGGTCATCAGTCAGGTGTGCAAATTCTATTCCATCGACGAATCCGTGCTCCGGGGCACCCTGAAGAAAAAGAACATCGCCGAGGCCCGGCAGATCGCCATGTATCTCATCCGAAACCTGACCAACCTGAGCCTGCCCGACATCGGCAAGGAATTCGACCGGGACCACACCACCGTCCTCTACGCCATCCGCCGGGTGGAAGCCGCCCTGAAAGCCAAGGACGAAACCATCCAGAATAACGTCCGGGATATCACCGCCAATATCAATTCCAGCCTTTGAATATAGATATAAGTTATGAGATATTAGATATAAGATAATGTGCTTATCGGTTTTACCCAGCAAAAGCAGAATATTGCCGATGAACGACCACCCCCACTGTAGGGGCGGCTCGCAGCCGCCCGCCAGGTAATGAACGTGGGTGTTTCGTTGAATGGCACCATGTTGGGCGTGGTACGAATTCGCCGAAACTGGTGTATCCTGTGGGTTGGTTCTGCGCGGGCGGCTACGAGCCGCCCCTACAATGGCTGGTGCAAGTGCAATAAAGCACAATTTACTACACCAGCTGAGTTAAGCCGATCAGCATATAAGATAATCTATTATCTACAAATATCAGCTGCAAGGGGATATCCTTTTCCTATCTCATATCTTGTATCTGATATCTCATATCTTTTTCCACAGGGGCTGTTAATTGTGAAGAATTTTTCTGTGGAAAACCGTCGCACAAAAATGCTCTCCCCAGGGCCTGTGGATAAGTTGTTATTTTTCACAACTCCCCTGTGGAAAAAAAGTCAGCGCCACACACCGGCCTTCCCCACTTTTCCACATAACTTTCCACTACTACCGCTATTACTACCAAAACTTATTTATAGATATAGATATCTATTATTATCAGACAGGAAGGAATTTCTCTATGCGTTTTACCTGTGAAAAAAATACCCTGCTTCAGGGGCTGAATATTGCGGGAAGAACCGTTGCTCAGAAGAGCAGCCTTTCCGCCATCGAGGGCATTTTATGCCGGGCGGGCTCCACGGGTCTGTCCCTCACCGGCTATAATATGGAAACCGCCATCACCTACCAGATCACCGCCGACGTGGCCGACGACGGGGAGTGCGTCCTCCCGGCCAAGCTCTTCAGCGACATCATCCGCCGCCTGCCCGAGGGCAGCGTCACCGTGGTGGTGGACGACAATTTCCGGGTGTCCATCCGTTCCGGCTACTCCTCCTTTACCATCAGCGCCGAGTCCGCCGATGAATACCCGGACCTGCCGGACGTAAGCACCGGCCACGCCATCCGCATCCCCCAGAACAAGCTGAAGGAGCTGATTTCCGGCACCATCTTCGCCGTGGCGGACAACCAGGCCCGGCCCATCCACAACGGTGTGAAATTCGAGGTCACTCCCGATGCCATCACCGCCGTGGCGGTGGACGGCTTCCGTCTGGCAAGGCGGACCTTCCATCCCGAAGAGCCCACCGGCCGGGAGCTGAGCTTTGTGGTGCCCGCCTCGGGACTGAAGGAAGTGGAAAAAATCCTCACGGATACCGACGCCCCCGCCCTCTTCACCCTGGGACCCAAGCACATTCTCTACCAGCTGGGGGACGCCGTCCTGGTGTGCCGCCTGCTGGAGGGTGATTTCCTGGACTGGCGCCGGGTGGTACCCACGAACTGCCCCATCAAGCTGATTGCCAGCGTCCATGACCTGGCCTCCAGCGTGGAGCGGGTGGGTCTGATCGTCTCCGAAAAATACAAGAGCCCCATCCGCTGCGTGTTCGGCAACCAGGAGCTGCAGATGCGCACCGCCACCACCATCGGCTCTGCTGAGGACCGCTGCTCCTACGCCGGTGACGGAAAGGAACTGGAAATCGGCTTCAACGTCCGCTACATGGCCGATGCCCTCCGGGCCGTCCCCGCAGAGGAGGTCACCCTGGAGCTGACCAACGGCCTGAGCCCCATCGTCCTCACCCCCGTGGATGAGAAGGAAGATTTCGCCTATATGATTTTGCCCGTGCGGATTAAGAACGGCTGATTCGATTCCGCCACGCCTAACTGTTTTGTACCATGTTCCATCCAAATTGTAGGGGCGGCTCGCAGCCGCCCGCGCAGTACAAGCCCACGATTATAAACAGGGTTGGGCGAATCCGTATGATGCTGAACATGATACCATTCAACCGAACACTCAGTTGAAGAACCTGGCGGGAGGCTAAGAGCCTCCCCTACAGTGAGTGGGTTCGTTCAAAGCTGTAAAAGGAGCTAGAAATGAAAGTAGTTGTCAAGAAAAAAACCGAGCCCCTGCCTCTGGTGATTTCCACGGAATTCATCAAGCTGGAGGCGGCCATGAAATTCGCTGCCCTCACCGAAACCGGCGGCGAGGCCAAGGAAGTCATTCAGGAGGGCCTGGTCACCGTCAACGGAGAAGTCTGCACCATGCGGGGCAGGAAGCTCCGCCCCGGGGACAGCTTCGCCTTCCAGGGCCAAAGCTTTACCATCCATGCAGCTGAATGAGCTGTACCTGCGCTCCTTCCGCAATTACAGTGAGGAGCGGCTGGAATTTGACCCCGGGGTGAACCTGATCGTGGGTCAGAACGCCCAGGGGAAAACGAACCTCTTGGAAGCCATTTCCTATCTTGGCAGCGGGAAAAGCTTTCGCGCCACCAAAAATTCGGAAATGGTGAAATTTTCCGCCTCTTTTGGGGAAATGGAAGGGAAAATCTTCTCCCAGGAGCGGGAGCAGAGCCTGCGCTGGGTGCTGTTTTCCGGCAGCCGCCCAAGGCAGCTGTGGCGCAATGGGGTAAAGAAAAAAACCGCCGCGGACATCGCCGGGGTGCTGCCCACGGTACTGTTCTGCCCCGAGGATCTGATGATCCTGAAAACCGGCGCCGCCCAGCGCAGGCGGTTTGCCGATAATGCGTTATGTCAACTTCGCCCCAATTACGACGCGGCCCTGGCGGAATACAACCGGATTCTGGACCAGAAAAACCGGATTCTCAAGGACCATTTCGACAACCCCGCCGTGCTGGAAATCCTGCCGGAATATAATGCCCGGCTTTGCCAGGTGGGGGCGCTGCTGATTTCCTACCGGTCCAGATTCTTCCGGGCTCTGGGGGAAGAAGCGGCCAAATTCCACGGCAGCTTCACGGGAGGCAGCGAGGTTTTTCATCTGGAATACAAGACGGTTTCCAATATTCCGGACCACTTTGCCCCGGTTTCCAAGCTGAATGAGCAACTAAACGAACATTTGGAAGGCCATTACCGGGCGGAGCTGGAAACCGCCCAGTGCCTTACCGGCCCCCACAGGGATGATTTTGAAATCACCCTTTCCGGCATCGACCTGAAAGCCTACGGCTCCCAGGGCCAGACCCGCACCGCGGCCATCAGCCTGAAGCTGGCCCAGCGGGAGCTGATGAGACGGGAATGGGGAGAGGAGCCGGTGCTGCTGTTGGACGACGTCCTCAGCGAGCTGGATGCCGGCCGGCAGGATTTCGTCCTGAACCAGATCGTCTCCGGCCAGGTGTTCATCACCTGCTGCGAACCGGGCAGATTCACCAAATTGGGAAAAACCATGGAGATTCAGGCCGGAAGGCGGAAATAGGCAGATTGCCCATTCACCAATCCACTGTAGTAGCTTGTAACTCTTAAAAGTTGTAATCGGGCACGCTGGCGCGGCAGTGCCCCTTGGCTCTCCCTTTGGGAGAGCTGTCAGCCGAACAGGCTGACTGAGAGGGTACCGCAGTAATGGAAACGCATCTGTAAACCAAACGTGTCACCCTCTCAGTCTGCCCCATAAGGGGCAGCCAGCTCCCCCAGAGGGGGAGCCAAGGGGTGCGTCGGTTCCGGTACGCCAAATTACAATTTTTAAGTGTTACACACGGTTACATTGTGGTTCCAATTGAAATGTATACACCCATAACCTTTATGGAGGAAAAATATGTCTGAAGAAAAAGTCACACAAGAATATGGCGCGGAACAGATTCAGGTTCTGGAAGGTCTGGAGGCGGTGCGCAAGCGGCCGGGTATGTATATCGGCTCCACCTCCTCCTCGGGTCTGCACCACCTGGTGTATGAAATCGTGGACAATGCCATCGACGAGGCCCTGGCGGGGTACTGCAAGCACATCACCGTCACCATTAACCCCGGGGACTCCATCACCGTCACCGATGACGGCCGGGGTATCCCCGTGGACATTCAGCCCCAGACCGGCCGGCCCGCCCTGGAAGTGGTCTACACCGTGCTCCATGCCGGCGGCAAATTCGGCGGCGGCGGCTACAAGGTCTCCGGCGGCCTCCATGGCGTGGGCGCCTCCGTGGTCAACGCCCTGTCGGAGTGGCTCCGGGTGCGGGTGCACAAGAACGGCAACATCTACGAAATGAAATTCGCCCGGGGCGCCATTACCCAGGAAATGAAAATCGTAGGGAAAACCGACCACACCGGCACCGAAGTCACCTTCCAGCCCGACCCGGAGATGTTCGACAGTCTGGTCTATGACTACGAAATCCTCCACGAGCGGATGCGGGAGGAGGCCTTCCTGAATGCCGGCCTCACCATCACCATCACCGACGACCGCACCCAGGACAAAAAGACCGACACCATGTGCTTTGTGGGCGGCATCCGGGAGTTCGTCACCTGGGCCAACCGGAACAAGACCCCGGTACACGAAGAGGTCATCTATATGTCCGGGAGCAAGGGGGATGCCTCCGCCGAGGTGGCCTTCCAGTACAACGACGGCTACAACGAATTCATGATGTCCTTCGCCAACGACGTGCGCACCCCGGAAGGCGGCATGCACGAAACCGGCTTCAAAACCGCCCTCACCCGGGCCCTGAATGCCTACGGGGAGAAGAACGGCATCATCAAAGGCGACGACAAGGTCAGCGGCGAAGACTGCCGGGAGGGCATCACCGCCATCATCTCCGTGAAGCTCACCGACGCCCAGTTCGAGGGCCAGACCAAGGCCAAGCTGGGCAACGCCTACATCCGGGCATTGGTGGACCAGATTGTCACGGACCAGCTGGGCATCTACCTGGAGGAGCACCCCCAGGTGGCCAAAATCATCCTGGAGAAGGCCATGATGGCCAACCGGGCCCGGGAAGCCGCCCGGAAGGCAAGGGAGACCATCCGCCGGAAAACCGGCCTGGAATCCGGCCAGAT
This sequence comes from Clostridiales bacterium, assembly GCA_022777455.1. The sequence continues at coordinate 18,965 of JALFGI010000031.1, forward strand.
GCCTGACAAGCTCCAGGACTGCAACGAGCGCAACCCCGAGCTGTGCGAAATCTACATCGTGGAGGGCGACTCCGCAGCCGGCTCCGCCATCCAGGGCCGGGACTCCCGGTTCCAGGCGATTCTCGCCATGTGGGGCAAAATGCTCAACGTGGAAAAGGCCCGGGCGGACAAGATTTACGGCAACGACAAGCTGTATCCTCTGATCGTGGCCCTGGGCGCGGGCATCGGGGAGGAATTCGACCTGAACAAGCTCCGCTATCACAAAATCATCATCATGGCCGATGCCGATGTGGACGGCGCCCACATCCGTACCCTGCTGCTCACCTTCTTCTTCCGCTATATGCGGCCTCTGATCGAGAACGGCTATGTCTACTCCGCCGTGCCGCCCCTTTATAAGCTCACCCGGGGCAAGACCACCAAGGTGGCCTACTCCGACGAGCAGCGGGACAAGGTCTCCGCCGAGATGCGCAGCGATAACCCCAATGCCAAGGTGGATATCGCCCGGTACAAGGGCCTGGGTGAAATGGACCCCCACGAGCTGTGGGAGACCACCATGGACCCGGAAAAGCGGAGCCTGAGAAGAATCACCCTGGACGACGCCATGCGGGCGGACGAGATTTTCAACGTCCTCATGGGCGAGCAGGTGGAGCCCAGAAAAGAATGGATCGAGCGCAACGCCCGGTATGCCGTGAATATTGATATTTGATGCGGACAGTGCCCGCGGACAAACTCGCACCGGGATTGGCGGTAATCGTTACCCCGATACCCGCCCGGTAACGTTTTTGCACGCAGCCCCTTGGCTCTCCCTTTGGGAGAGCTGTCAGCCGAACAGGCTGACTGAGAGGGTACCGCAGTAATGGAAACGCATCTGTAAACCAAACGTGTCACCCTCTCAGGTAAGCCCCTTACGGGGCAGCCAGCTCCCCCAGAGGGGGAGCCAAGTGGGGCGCGTTCTGCCCGCTTTATTCTCAAAATGGAGGTGCTGTATGGCACACAACAGAACCTATAAACCCGAGGACATTGCCTTCCCCGACCAGGTGATCACCGAGTCCAAGCTGGTGGACGAGATGGAGAAGTCCTATATTGAATACGCCATGAGCGTCATCGTGGGCCGGGCCCTGCCGGACGTGCGGGACGGTCTGAAGCCGGTGCACCGCCGGATCCTCTACACCATGTACGAAAGCGGCCTGACCTCCGACAAGCCCTTTAAGAAGTCCGCTACCTGCGTGGGCGACGTGCTGGGTAAGTACCATCCCCACGGCGACGCCTCCGTGTACGACGCCATGGTGCGCCTGGCCCAGAATTTCTCCATGCGCTATATGCTGGTGGACGGCCACGGCAACTTCGGCTCCGTGGACGGCGACCCCCCCGCAGCCTACCGTTATACCGAGGCAAGGCTGAGTAAGCTCAGCAACGAAATGCTCCGGGACATCGAAAAGGAAACCGTGAACTGGGACCCCAACTTCGACGAAAGCCGGAAGGAGCCCCGGGTACTCCCCTCCCGCTTCCCCAACCTGCTGGTGAACGGCTCCAGCGGCATCGCCGTGGGCATGGCCACCAATATCCCGCCCCACAACCTGACGGAGGTCATCAACGCCTGCGTGGCTGTGCTGGATGATCCCGAGTGCACCATGAGTGATCTCATGGAGCACATCACCGGACCGGACTTCCCCACCGGCGGCATCATCATGGGCCGCACCGGCATCCGGGCCGCCTACGCCACGGGCCGGGGCAAGGTGGTGGTGCGGGCCCGCACCGAGTTTGAGGAATTCGGCAAGGACCGCCAGCGGATCATCGTCACCGAGCTTCCCTACCAGGTAAACAAGCGCCAGCTCATTAAGACCATTGCCGATCAGGTGAAGGATAAGCGGCTGGATGGCATTTCCGATCTCCGGGACGAAACCGACCGGAACGGTATGCGCATCGTCATCGAACTGAAAAAGGACGCCAACGGCCAGGTGGTTTTAAATAACCTCTTCAAGCAGACCGCCCTGCAGTCCAATTTCTCCATCATCATGCTGGCATTGGTGGACGACCAGAAGCAGCCCAAAATTCTGTCCCTGCGGCAGATTCTGGACGAGTACCTGGCCCATCAGATGGACGTGCTCACCCGGCGCACCCAATACGATCTGCGCAAGGCCCAGGAGCGGGCCCACCTGTTGGAGGGCTTGCTCATTGCCCAGGACAACATCGACGAGGTCATCCACATCATCCGCACCTCCTACGACAACGCCAAGCAGCGCCTGATGGAGCGGTTCAGCCTGGATGATGTCCAGGCCCAGGCCATCTGCGATATGCGGCTCATTGCCCTCCAGGGCCTGAACCGGGAGAAGCTGGAGGCCGAATACAAGGAGCTGGAGCAGAAAATCGCCTACTACCAGGAGCTGCTGGCAGACGAAGGGAAAATGCGGGGCGTGCTCCGTGACGAGCTGATCGAAATCCGGGACAAGTTCGGCGACAAGCGGAAAACCGAAATCCAGGAAATCGAGGACGAAATCGACATCGAGGATCTGATTGAGGAGGAGGTCTGCGCCTTCACCCTGAGTAACCAGGGCTACGTGAAGCGGATGCCCGTGGATACCTACCGCACCCAGAGCCGGGGCGGCCGGGGCGTGAATGCCCAGAACCTGAAGGAGGAGGACTACGTCAAGTCCATCAACATCGCCTCCACCCACGACCACATTCTCTTCTTCACCGACATCGGCAAGGTTCACCACCGCAAGGGCTACCAGATTCCCGAGGCCGGCCGCACCGCCCGGGGCACTGCCATGGTCAATGTGCTGCCCCTGGAGCCCGGCGAGACCGTCACCGCCATGGTGGTTACCCGGGAATTTGACGACAATGAATTCCTGGTGATGGCCACGAGAAAGGGTGTGGTGAAGCGCCTGCCCTTCATCGCCCTGAAAACCAACCGCCGCACCGGCATCCGGGCCATCACCCTGGACGAGGACGATCACCTCATCAATGTGCTGCGGACAAATGGCAACGACAACATCATCCTGGCCACCGCCGGTGGGTTGGCTATCTGCTTCAATGAAAACGATGTGCGCTGCATGGGCCGGGATGCCGCCGGTGTGAAGGGCATCACGCTGAATGATGGCGACATCGTGGTGGGCGCCCAGAAATGGGAGGAGGGCAAGACCCTGCTCACCGTCACCGAGAACGGCTACGGCAAGCGTACCGACCTGCCCGAGTACCTGCGCACCGGCCCCGAGGGGGAGAAGATTCCCCAGAGCCGGGGCGGCAAGGGCCTGAAAAACTACAACATCACCCCCAAAACCGGCAACGTTGCCGGCTGCGTGGTGGTGGACGAAACCGACGATGTGATGCTCATTGAAAACGGCGGCGTCATCATCCGGGTGCCCGCCTCCTCCATCAACGTGTATAAGCGGGATGTCCAGGGCGTCATCATCATGCGCCTGCCCGAGGGGAATAAGCTGGTATCCCTGGAGCGGGTACCCAGCGACCAGGAGGAAACGCCGGAAACGGCTGAGGAGCCCCAGGCATGAAAACCGTGACCCTGTATACCGACGGCGCCTGTTCCGGTAACCCCGGCCCCGGGGGCTGGGGCTGCATCCTGGAATACGCGGGCCACGAAAAGGAGCTCTCCGGCGGGGAGGACACCACCACCAACAACCGCATGGAGCTCACGGCGGTGATCCGGGGCCTGGAAGCGCTGAAGGAGCCCTGCGTGGTGGAGCTGTACTCCGATTCCAAGTACGTCATCGACGCCCTGGAAAAGGGCTGGGCCTGGGGCTGGAAAAAACGGGGCTGGGTGAAAAGCGACAAAAAACCCGCCCTGAACCCGGACCTGTGGGAGCGCCTGCTGAAGCTCACCCAGACCCACGAGCTCCACTGCCACTGGGTGAAAGGCCACGCCGAAAACCCAAAAAACAACCGCTGCGACCAGCTGGCCGTAGCCCAGTGGAAGAATATCAAAGGAATGCTGTAAACCGGTTGACCACTGGTTGCCAAATGGTTAACCGATGGTTGCCAAATGGTTAACCGTTGGTTAACTACCCAACAAAACCGTAGGGGCGGCTCGCAGCCGCCCGCGCAGTACCAGCCTACAATCAAAACCCAGCCCAGGCGAATTCGCACCATATCCCGATGCAACCGTAGGGGAGGCGTTTCGCCTTCCGATAAAGTAGCAGAATCGGGACGGGACGAATTGCATACCATGCAATCGAACACACAATTACGTTACCTGTCGGAAGGCTATCAGCCTCCCCTACAGTGTCGTATACAAAAAATGAGAGGAGAAAAATAATGAAACGAGCAACCACCCTTCTTCTGGCCCTGGTGATGGTATTCACCCTGGCCGCCATCTCCCCCGCCGCCATGGCGGAGGACAGCTTCGGCACCGGCACCGTCCAGGACAATGTGTACTGGAACGAAATCATGAAAATCGGCTGCGCGCTGGACGAAACCTGGTATTTCTACTCGGAAGAGGAAATTATGGAGGCCAACGGCACGACCGCCGAGGTGCTGGAGGGAGAAATCGCCGAGATGATCGAAAACGGCGGCACCCTCACCGACATGTTTGCCCAGAATCTGAAAACCGGCGCCACGGTGAACGTGGTGTTTGAGCGGGTGAGCCTGGCCAATTCCCTGCTGTACAACGAAAAGAGCTACATCGAAGCCAGCACCGCCACCCTGGAGGAGGCCCTTGCCCAGCTGGGCATTGAGGACGTGGCCTGTACCATTCAGGAGGCGGAGTTTATGGGGCAGACCCATATGATCCTGCAGATCACCGGCCAGTACAGCGGTGTTCCCGTCTACGAGCAGGTCGCGGTGGTGAAGGACGGCCGGAATTTTACCGTTGTCTCCGTTTTTTCCATGCTGGAAGGGGAAGCGGAGGAAGTGCTCTCCTGCTTCTTTAACAGCATCGACTGATGTATTTATCCATCGGCAACGACATGGCTGTCCGGGAGAGCAGTCTCATCGGCATTTTTGACCTGGACAACACCACCACCTCCCGCCGCACCCGGGAATTCCTGGACAAGGCGGAAAAAGAGGGCCAGGTGGTGCCCTGTGATGATCTTCCAAAATCCTTCCTGCTCACCGCCGAATACGGCCTGCCCCGGGTATACCTGACATCCCTGAACGTCCAGACCCTGGAACGCAGAATCAGCAAATAATATGCACCCCCTTGGTAAGAACCAGGGGGGTGCATTTTTCACTATTTTTCCTCCGCAAAAGCGTTACCGGGCGCCGCCCAGGAGTCCCGGATGACACACAGGCCCGGTGCGCATTATCTGCGGGCATTGCCCGCCCGCTACCAGGAGAGCATTTTGTGGAAGAGCTCCATGTAGCGCCCGGCGGGGACGTTCCAACTGAAGTCCTGGCTCATCTCTCTGCGCTGCAGGGCATGGAAGCCGTCGGGGTTGTTGCGGTACAGGTTCAGGGCCCGCTCAATGGCCGCCAGGAAATCGTCGGCATTGTAGCTCTGGAAGGTGAAGCCCAGGCCGCCCTCGCCGTTTTCGTCGCAGGGGGGCACCGTGTCCTTCAGGCCGCCGGTGGCGTGAACCACGGGCACCGTGCCGTAGCGCATGGCGTTCATCTGGCTCAGGCCGCAGGGCTCGGACTTGGAGGGCATCAGATAGATGTCCGCGCCGGCGTACATTCTTGCCGCCAGGCCCAAGTTGAAGGTGATCTTCGCCGCCACCTGGTCCGGGAACTGACCCGCCAGCTCCTTGAAGAAGGTCTCGTACTGGGGCTCGCCGGTGCCCAGAATCAGCAGCTGGGCATCCTGCTCCCACATCAGCCGCCGGGCGATGTAGCACAGCAGATCCAGACCCTTGTGGCCGGCCAGTCTGGTGACCATCACCATCAGGGGCACGTTGGGCTTCACGGGCAGACCCACTTCCTCCTGCAGCTTGGCCTTCACAGCGGCCTTGCCTTCCACGAAGGTGTCGCTGTTGTAGTGGGCGGGCAGCGCCGGGTCGGTTTCGGGATTGAAGGTGCCAACGTCGATGCCGTTGGTGATGCCGGTGAGCTTCCAGGCAGCGCCGGCAATGATGTTGTCCAGACCGTGGGCGTAGTAGGGATACATCAGCTCCCGGGCGTAGGTCTCGGACACGGTGGTCACCATGTCGCAGCACTCAATGCCGCCCTTCATCATGTTCACGGAGTTGTTCATATCCAGCTTGCCCCGGTACTCCCAGGGCAGACCCAGCATATCATCGAAGAAGTCCGCCCGGGCCCAGCCCTGGTATTCGATGTTGTGGATGGTGTACATCACCCGGGTGCCGGGGAACTGCTCGTGATACACCGCCTTCAGGTACACGGGAATCAGGCCGGTCTGCCAGTCGTTGCACTGGATGATGTCCGGGATGAAGTCCAGAGCCACCATGGCGTCCATGCAGCCACGGGAGAAGAAGGCGAAGCGCTCGCCGTCGTCCAGATCACCGTAAATCTGCCCGGGACGGCCACCGAAATAATACTCGTTGTCCAGGAAGTACACCTGCACCCCGTCGGCCCGGCCGGTGAGCTTGAATACGGCGCAGTACTGCTGCCGCCAGCCAAGGCGCACCCGGAACTCGGCCACCTTTTCGGTGACGTAAGCGGCGTTGTTTTTGATCTTATAGTAATAGGGCAGGAACAGAGCCACCTCGTTGCCCTCAATCCGCTGCAGCGCGGCGGGCAGTGCCTCCATCACGTCGCCAAGGCCGCCGGACTTGGCATAGGGAGCGCCTTCGGAGGCGCAGACGGCAATTCTCATACAATTTCCCCTCTCTTAATCACAATGGGATTGGCCTTGGTGCCAAAGAGCTTGGTGCCGGGGGTGACGGTGACGTTCTTATCCAGAATCACGTTCTTCAGCTCGCAGCCCGGGCCCACCACACCGTCGTTCATGATCACGCAGTTCTCCACGCTGGCGCCCTCGGCGATGGTCACCTGGCGGAACAGAACGGAGTTCTTCACCTTGCCGTCCAGCATGCAGCCGTCGGCCGCCACCACGTTCTCAATGTCACAGTTCTCGCCGTAGTAAGTGGGAACACGGTCGCGGACCTTGGTGTAGATGGGATGGGCGCCGTTGAACAGGCCGTCCCGGACATCCTTGTCCACCAGGGACAGGCTGTTCTGGAAGTATTCCTGGGTGGACTCATTGTACATGACAACACCCTCGAACTGGTAGGCGTTGACGGTGACCTTGCCGGCTCTCCAGCCGCCCATGACCAGATCCCGGTCCATATGGAACCAGTTCTTGGCAACCAGGGTCTTGACTTCCCGGATGAGCACCTGACGGCTCATGACGTAAATGTCCATGGAAGCCTGGTAGTTGGCGGGAGCGGCGTAGTCGCAGACCATGTCCTCCACCTGGCCGTCCTTGTCCAGCTTCAGGGCGAAGTCCATGACCTTCTTGCCGTTGCAGATGCCCTTGGTGGTGACCACGGTGATGTCCTTGCCGGAGGCGATGTGATCTGCCACCACCTTGTTCAGGTCGATGTTGGCCAGGACGGCGGAGTCAATCATGATCACATAGTCGTCATCGCCGTACTCCAGGAAATCCATGTTGGAGGACAGGCTCTCCAGCTTGCCCCGGTAGGAGTGGCTGACGGAGGAGGCGTAGGGGGTGAGGAATTCCAGGCCGCCCTCGCCCAGCTCCAGGCCCCATTCCTCGCCGTCACCGATGTGGTGCATCAAAGACTGGTAGCTGTAGCGGGCGATGATGCCCACATGGCGCACCCCGGCGAAGGCCAGGTTGGAAAGGCCGAAGTCCACCTGACGGTAGCGGCCGCCGAAGGGCAGGGAGGCCATGGTCCGTTTATTGGTCAGTTCACCGATGTTTCCGTCATTGGTGAAGATAATACCCATCACATTCATTTCTACTTACCTCCTTACAGCATGGCGCCGGGAGCAAGCACGGCGTTCTCTTCAATCACAACGCCCTTGCCGGCAACGCTGATCTTCTTCGTTTCGTTGGGTTCAAAGGCGCCGCCCACCACGGCGTTGCGGCAGACCTTGGAGTCCTCGCCCAGAATGGCGTGACGAACGATGGCGCCGGGCTCCACAACCACGCCGGGCATGACCACGCTGTCTTCAATCAGAGCGCCCTCGCCGATGGTGCAGCCCACGCTGACCACGCTGTGGCGCACGGTGCCGTAGACCTGGCAGCCCTCGGCCACGAAGGCATTGACGATCTTGGCGGAGGCATCAATGTAGCTGGAGGGCATAGCGGAGTTCCGGGCGTAGATTTTGGTGCGCTCGTCGCCCCGGATGTTGAACTCGGGGTTCTTGCCCAGCAGCTCCATGTTGGCTTCCCACAGGGAGTTGATGGTGCCCACGTCCTTCCAGTAGCCGTCGAAATTGTAGGCCATGAGCTTGTGGCCGTTCCCCAGGAGCATGGGGATGATGTTCTTGCCGAAGTCGTTGGAGGACTCGGGGTTCTCCTCGTCGGCGATCAGGGCTTCCCGCAGCACCTTCCAGGTGAAGCAGTAGATACCCATGGAGGCGTTGGTGGACTTGGGCTTCTTGGGCTTCTCCTCGAACTCATAAATGGTGTTGTCGGGGTTGGTGTTCAGGATGCCGAAGCGGGAGGCCTCCTCCAGGGGGACGTTACGCACGGCGATGGTGCAGGCGGCACCGTTTTTCTCGTGGTAGGCAACCATCTGGGAGTAGTCCATCTTGTAGATATGGTCACCGGAGAGGACCACCACATACTCGGGATCGAAGCGGTCGATGAAGTCGATGTTCTGATAGATGGCGTTGGCGGTACCCTTGTACCAGCCCTGCTTCTTGTCGTGGCGCTCGTAGGGAGGCAGGACCTGGGCGCAGCTGTGGGTTTTGTTCAGATTCCAGGGCTGGCCGTTGCCGATGTATTCATTCAGCTCCAGGGGCTGATACTGGGTGAGAATACCCACGGTGTCGATGCCGGAGTTGACACAGTTGGACAGGGGGAAATCAATAATACGGTACTTGCCGCCAAAGGGCACGGCAGGTTTGGCGGTTTTTTCCGTCAGAACATAGAGTCGGCTGCCCTGGCCACCGGCCAGAAGCATGGCGATGCAGCGTTTTTTCTGAAAATACATGGTCACAGCTCCTTATGTAAGTGAAATTTGCGCTCGTTGCGAGGGCATAGCACGCCCACAAATAACATACCACATTTTTTTCAAATAAAAAAGTGACAAATTACCTAAAATATGAACGAATTTTTTTGCAAAGTGCATAAAATTTTCAGCATCCACCCCAGGGAGATATGGCAAGTTTCAACATGATTTTCCGGATTATTCCTGTTTCCACGAAAAACGCGCCGGACAACCGAAAATTTTCGTAACCTGGTACCGATAAATACCCAGCCACTGTAGGGGCGGCTCTCAGCCGCCCGCGCGGTACAGCCTCACAATGGTTAGCAAGGTAGGGCGAATCCGTACCGGCTTACCACCTGTTGCCATTCAACCGGAGAACCGTGGGCGAATTTTCAAATCAAAATGCTGCACCTTATTGAAACCGAATCACATTCCAGCTCAGCGCGGGGATGTTCACACTGGCCTTGCCCTGTTCCATGGTACCGCCGGGGCCCTGGGTGGGAAATACGTTTTTGGGATTTTCCTCGGTGTTGACGGCCTTCACATCGTCGTGATGGAGGATGATGTGCTCTTTGATTTGCAGATCGCCGAAGGACCGCAGGTCAATTTCCAGGTTGAAATCCTCCTCCATGTCCCGGTTCACGCAGAACACGCTGACGCTGCCGTCGGCCTCCAAGGTGGCCATGGCGTCGATGTAGGGCACCTTGTCGTAATCCTGGCAGGCGTAGGTGGGGCTGGTGACCAGGGCGTTCAGAGCGGTGCCCCGGCCATAGCGGGAGGCGTGCATGAAGGGATAGAAAATGGTTTGGGCCCAGCAGCCGCCCCCGTTTTTCGTCATGATGGGGGCAATGACGTTCACCAGCTGGGCAAGGCAGGCGATTTTCACCCGGTCTGCGTTGCGGAGCAATGTGATCAGCATGGAGCCCACCAGCAGGGCATCTTCAAAATTATAGATGTCCTCCAGCAGGGGCAGGGCCCGGCCCCATTTTTCCTGCTTCCAGATTTCCTCATCCTGCTCTCTGGAGTGGTACCACACGTTCCACTCGTCAAAGGACAGGTTCACGGTGTGCTTGCTGTGCTTCTTGCCCTTCACGCTGTCGCAGATGGAGGCCACGGTTTTGATGAAAGCATCCATGTCCAGACTTCTGGCCAGGAAGCCCGGGGTGTCCCCGGTGGGGTTGGCGTAGTAGCGGTGGAGGGAGACGTAGTCGATGTTCTCGTAGCATTCCTCCAGCATTTCCAGCTCCCAGTCCCCGAAGGTGTCCATTTCAAAGGAGGAGGAGCCGCAGGCCACGGTTTCAATGGTGGGGTCCACCCATTTCATCAGCTTGGCGGCTTCGTTGGCTGCCCGGCCGTATTCCTTTGCGGTTTTGTGGCAGATCTGCCAGGGGCCGTCCATCTCGTTGCCCAGGCACCACAGCTTGATGCCCAGGGGTTCAGGTTTGCCGTTGGCGATGCGCAGATCGGAGAACTTGCTGCCGCCGGGGTGGTTGGCGTATTCCACCACATCCCGGGCATTCTCCGGCCCCCGGGTGCCCAGGTTGATGGCGTACATCATTTCGCTGCCGGCAGCCTGGCACCAGTCGGCGAATTCGTGCATTCCCACCTCGTTGGTCTCGGTGGTGAACCAGGCCAGGTCCAGGCGCTTGGGCCGCCGGTCCCGGGGCCCCACGCTGTCCTCCCAGTTGAAGCCGGAGACGAAATTGCCGCCCGGGTAGCGCACCAGGGGCACCCCCAGCTCCTTCACCAGAGCGATCACGTCCTTGCGGAAGCCCAGCTCATCCGCCGTGGGGTGATCCGGCTCGTAAATGCCGCCGTATACCGCCCGGCCCAGATGCTCAATGAAAGAGCCATACAGCCGCTTGTCCACCTGACCGATGGTGAAATCCTTGTCCAGAATGATTTTCGCGTTTTTCATAAGAAGTCTCCTTTTATGATTTAAAATGGTGGGTGTTTATAAACGATAAATTGTTGTTTCGTGGGCAGATACGGCGGCACCCCTTGGCTCTCCCTTTGGGAGAGCTGGCAGCCGAACAGGCTGACTGAGAGGGTACCGCAGTAAGATAAATGCAACTGGAATCACAAACCATGCTACCCTCTCAGGGGCGCCCCTTACGGGGCAGCCAGCTCCCCCAGAGGGGGAGCCAAGGGGTGCGTCAATCCCTGCCCACAAATTACAATTTGGCGTGCAGAAACGTTACCGGGCTTTACCCAGGAGTCCCGGAGAATACACCAGCCCGGTGCGCCATTGTCTGCGGGCACTGCCCGCCAAATTACAATTTTATACTAATCCCTCCGGGGATGGATGTCAAGCATCCTCTTGCAAAACGGAAAAAACATGGTATAATAGGGGCGCTGTGTCCGGGTGACGGAGCCGCGCGGTATTCCTTCGGGAAACGGCAGCGGCGCAAAGGCCGCCCGGGGAGGCAAAATAAACATGCGTTGTATCCCCATCGGGAACGACAGCAGGAGGAATTGAATATGAAAAAACAAGGCATGAACGTCCACACGCTGACCCAGCTGGCCCTTTTGGTGGCGCTGGAGCTGGTCATGGCTAACACCCCCCTGGGTATGATCCCCATCGGGCCCATCAACGCCAGTCTGCTCACCATCCCCGTGGCCATTGGCGCCATGCTCTTAGGCCCCGCCGCCGGCGCCATGATGGGTGCCATTTTCGGGGCCACCAGCTTTCTCAACGCCGTCCAGGGCAAAAGCGCCCTGGGCATCGCCCTGATGAACGTCAGCCCCGTGGGGTATTTTGTCCAGGCTGTCATCGGCCGGATTCTCTGCGGACTGTGCTGCGCATTGATCTACATGGGTGTGAAGAAGCTGCTCCCCGGCCGCAGGAAGCTGTGCTGCGGCATCGGCGCCCTGGCGGCCCCGCTGCTCAACACCTTCTTCTACATGGGATTCATGATGCTGCTGTTTTACCATACGGAGTTCATCCAGAGCAAAGCCGCTGCCCTGGGTGCCGGAAATCCCATCACCCTGATTTTCGCCATGGTAGGCGTCCAGGGCCTGGGTGAGGCCGTGATCTGCTGTGTCATCGCCACCGCCATCACCGTCCCGCTGCTGCATTACCTGGAAACCAAAAAAGTTAAATAAAATGCCAAAAAGGAGTGCCTCGGCACTCCTTTTGTTTTATGTGCATATCGGCCTCACTCAGCAATCGGACAAATTGTAATTTGGCGTACCGGAACCGACGCGCCCCTTGGCTCCCCCTCTGGGGGAGCTGGCTGCCCCGTAAGGGGCAGACTGAGAGGGCAACACGCAACTTTTCCTTCTCTGCGGCACCCTCTCAGTCAGCCTGTCGGCTGCCAGCTCTCCCAAAGGGAGAGCCAAGGGGTGCTGCCGTATCAGCCCGCCAAATTTCAATTTACCTGTTTGCCGACAGCACGCAAAATTGTGGATGCTGCAAGCCTGGCAGGATTTATGTTCGCATTTTCTGAATCTCATCCAGCAGCTTCCCGGCCACCTCATCCTTGCCCATGAGGGGCAGCTCTTTGATTTCGTCCCGGGTGATCAGGGTGACCACGTTGGTCTCCACCCCGAAGCCGGCACCCTGGGTTTTCAGATTGTTGGCCACAATCATGTCCAGGCCCTTTTTAATGAGCTTGCCCCGGCTGTTATCCAGCATGTTCTCCGTCTCCATGGAGAAGCCGCAGACGAAAAGTCCTTCGTGACGATTTTCGCTGACCCAGGCCAGGATATCCGCCGTGCGCTCCAAGGGGATGGACAGCTCCCCATCCTTCTTTTTCAGCTTCTCGTCGGCCACCGTGGCGGGGCGGTAGTCGGCAACGGCGGCGGCTTTGATGAGAATGTCCGTCTGCGGCAGCGCTGCCTGCACCGCCTCCAGCATGTCCTGGGCGGTGATGATTGGCACCAGCTTCACCCCCGGCACCGGCTTCAGCGCCACCGGGCCGGAGATCAGGGTGACCTCCGCCCCCCTCAGCATGGCCTCCCGGGCGATGGCGTAGCCCATTTTCCCGGAGGAATGGTTGGTGAGGAACCGCACCGGGTCCAGGCTCTCCTGGGTGGGGCCGGCGGTGACGGTGACATGGACCCCCAGCAAGTCCTTTTCCCTGGCCAGCTCCCGGGCGATGGCATCCAGCAGTACCTCCGGCTCCGGCAGCTTGCCGCTGCCCACATCCTTGCAGGCCAGCAGCCCCACGGCGGGCTGGATGATGCCGAAGCCGTAGTGCGCCAGCGTTTTCAGATTGTCTTGGGTGATGGGATTTTCCAGCATGGCGGTGTTCATGGCCGGGGCCACCAGCTTTTTGCATTTGGCGGCCAGAACGGTGGTGGTGAGCATATCGTCCGCCTGACCGTGGGCCAGCTTCGCAATCACATTGGCGGTGGCGGGGGCAATGAGGATCAGATCCGCCGCCTTGGCCAGGGAAATGTGGGCCACGTCGTACTGAAAGTTCCGGTCGAAGGTGTCCACAATGCACCGGTTGTTGGTCAGGGTTTCAAAGGTCAGCGGGGTGATAAACTCCGTGGCGTTTTTCGTCATGATCACATGGACGTTTGCCCCGGCCTTGCGCAGACCGCTTGCCACATTTGCCATTTTGTAGGCGGCAATTCCCCCGGTAATGCCAAGAATCACCGTTTTTCCTGTTAGTTTTTCCATTGCTTACACCTGTTTTCCACGATATTGTATTATTTCAAATTGTAATTTGGCGGGCAGATACGGCAGCACCCCTTGGCTCTCCCTTTGGGAGAGCTGTCAGCCGAACAGGCTGACTGAGAGGGTGCCGCAGAGAAGGAAATACCATCTTAATATGCTGCGTGTTGCCCTCTCAGGTGAGCCCCTTACGGGGCAGCCAGCTCCCCCAGAGGGGGAGCCAAGTGGTGCGTCGGTTCCGGTACGCCAAATTACAATTTACCGATTTGCTTTCCAAATCCATCCTATATTTTAGAAAGTATACCAAAATTATTCCCATTTGGCAACCGATCTGCGAAAAGTATTTGCCAATCATTACACCTGGGGTTATAATAGCGCCAAACCATACAAAGCAGGGATTTTTCATGATTGTTGTGATTGACATCGGCAACAGCACCGCCGTGCTGTCCGGAATTGAACGGGATCAGGTGGTATTCACCGGCGAGGTGGTAACCGACCGCAGCTTCGGAACGACGGAATACACCCGTCTGCTCCGGCCCATCCTGGAGGGGAAAAGGTGTGAAGGGGCCATTCTTTCCAGCGTGGTGCCCCAGATCACCCAGGCCATGCTCCAGGCGGCGGAGACCATTCTGGGAGTGCGGCCCATGCTGGTGGGCCCGGAGACGAAAACCGGCCTTCGGGTGGACGTACCGGAGCCCGACAAGGTGGGCCGGGACCGGCTGGTGGATGCCGCCTGGGCGGCGGAGCACTTCCCCCTGCCCGCCGTCACCGCGGATTTGGGCACGGCCACCACAATGAATCTGGTGCTGCCCGGGAAAATCTTCGCCGGGGGCATCATCTGCGCCGGACTCCAGACCAGCCTGAACGCTTTGCACCAGCGGGCCGCCCAGCTGCCCCAGCTGGAGCTGGAAATCCCGACGCGGATTGTGGGAAAGAACACGGCGGAGTGTATGCTCTCCGGCGCCGTGGCCGGCACCGCCGCCATGATCGACGGATTGGTTTCTTCCATCGAGGAGGAGCTGGGCACCCCGGTGACCTTGCTGCTCACCGGCGGCGGCGGAAAATACGTCACGAATTTCCTGCGCCACAACCACACCTTCGACCCGGATATGACCCGCAAGGGACTGGCATTGCTGTACCGGCTGAACTCCAAATAAAGGCGATTGTGGCAGGTTGAATGGTATGCAATTCACCCCGACGCGTAGGGGACGGGTTTCCCGTCCCGATTCTGTAACATAAACGGGAGGCGCCTCCCCTACAGTGGGTGTGGTACAAAGATACGCAAAAAGTCCCCGGGAAGTGCGGTGGCTATAAGACAGTGAACAGCCACAGTATGCACGCCTGTGGCTGTTTTTGTTCTATCCGGTCATGCGGCAATAGGAAGGAGAACAGATCTGCCAATGGAAATCCGTGGAGGGAGACGAATGCGGATGGAAATATTGAAAATTGTACTGGTTACGTACAAAGGGCAATAAATCCCGTACTTCATTTGTTCCGAAAAAGAGATGAAGAAAGAGAGAAGGAAAATGAGTAAAGAGCGTAACTATGGGATTGATTTATTAAGAGTCGTCCTTATGTATATGGTCTGTATGCTGCATACATTGGGAAGAGGCGGAATCCTGGGTGCCAGTGCTGCCGGAACGAGAGGGTATAAAGTCTTTTGTTTTCTGGAAATCTTATCGTATTGTGCCGTTGACGGATTTGCCATTATAAGTGGTTATATGGCGAATGATCAGCCAAGAAAATTTGAAAAACTGGTTGATATGTGGTTTCAGGCATTTTTCTATTCCTTCATTGTTACCATGATTCTCACGATTGTTGGCATAAATGATTCCTGGAGCAAAGCAGATATGATCAAAAGTGCGATGCCTGTTACATTTGGTTATTATTGGTATTTTACGGCATTTTTTGCATTGTACTTTTCAATCCCGGTTTTGAACAGTTTTCTGTTTTCCCTTGATTCAGACACGGCAAAAAAGGCATTTATCATTATCGTGATATTGTATTCTTTTCTGGGCGTATTGGGGGACCCATTTTACTCAAATGGGGGATATTCTGCGATTTGGTTAATGGTATTGTATTGCATTGGGGTGCTGGCAAAGAAAATAAAACTATTTGAGACGAGACGAAGTATTACACTGATCCTATTGTGGGCATTATGCATTGTATTCACATGGGTTTTTCATGTTATAATCGTCAATGGTCGTTTCACAAGTTTGATATCCCCAACCATTTTGCTTAGTGGAATCCTGATGGTTGTGCTTTTCTCCAGGATCAGAATAAGCGGTACGATCATTCAAAAAATATCGCCGCTGACATTTGGTATATACTTATTCCAATTAAATGCGGTTATTTGGAACATTTTGGAAAATATATTGGTTGGAGTTGTAAATCAGCCTCTCTCTGTTGGGGTCCCAGTGGTGTTTGCTTTCGCATTTGCTTTGTTTGCCTCCGGTCTGGTGGTTGAGTATATAAGAAGCAGAATCGCAAAATTTCTTGGAATCCCTGCAGTCAGTAAAAGAATTGTAACTTTTCTGGATGCGATGATCGGCAAACTGTTTGTTTTTTTGAAGTAACGACGATTAAGGCAACACCGCATAATGGGGCAAGGAGATTCGGCGAGGGATTTTGACACAAGCGAAAGTATGAAAAATGTGGGAATACTGGATTTATTTCCCATTTTTCATACTGCACGATTGGGGCAAAAGATCCGCCGAAGCCTGCAGCTCCCATTGTGCGGTGTTGCCTTTTCGACCCGGACATGACCCGCAAGGGATTGGCATTGCTGTACCGGCTGAACCGGAAATAAATAACGCGGCTCCCCGGATTTTTGGGAGCCGCTTGCAATCTCTTTTTTCGCCAATTGACAACACCGGAAGATTCTGATACGATTGTTTCGGTTCTTCGGAACCAGGGCGCTGCCATTATAGAAGGCAGGCGGTTTCCTCCTCCACTTACAGGGGGTGACTTCTGCGCCCCCTGGAAAGGGGGTGACGCGAATGAATGTAGTTACATACGAGGGCTTGTTTCAATGCCTGATGCTGCTCATTTCCTTCGCGACGTTTGTTCTGTTAATAAACAAGAAGTAACCGCCCAGCTTCCCAACAGGATCGGTTACTTCTTGTAATCGCAAAGGGGGAGCGAACCGTCTATCGGCAGCGCCCTTTTCTACGCTCATTATACCACAGCCCAGCGAATTGTCAAGCGCATTGGCGGCTCCCCGGATTTTGGGGAGCCGCCGTTTTATCAGTCGTAAATGGTTCTGCCTTTTTCGTCGTCGATGTCGCTGATGCGGTGGAAATAGGTGTTGATGATGTCCCGCCAGTCCTTGGCGTGCTCGGCCTGATGCTCCAGGCGCTGGTGCATCCGCTCATAGGCGTCCTCCGGCAGCAGCGCTTTGATGGATTCCAGCTTGGCAAGGAACCCTTCCGCCATCCCGGCGCCTTCAAAATGGGTGTCGTAGATGTGCTGGATGACGGTCTTGCCGCTTTTCAGCACGTGGGTGTAGGGCAGGTGGTGGAAGAACAGCACCAGCTCGTCCGGGCAGGTGTCCACATTTTCGTAGAGGCTGCAAAGGGGCTCATTGTACTGACTGCAGTAGCCGGTGCCGGTTCTGCCCCGCTCCACGCCCACGCCGCGGTGATTGGCCCGGTGGTAGGTGCCCCAGCGGTCGTACTCGTAGCCGTCCACGCTGGGCCCGTAGTGGTTGCTGGGGGTCACCATCCAGCCGATGCCTAAGGGGGAGGTGTACTTTTCATAGGCGGGCCAGGAATCCATCAGGATGCAGGTGAGGGTTTCCACCACCTTGGCATTGCTGCCGAAGGTCAGCTGCACCCATTCCCTTGCCAGCTCTTCCGGGTCCGCGGTCATGTCATAGGCCAGGCGGCCAAAGCCATACCAGTTGGCGGCGGCCAGATCGTGGCCTGTCCAGTTGAAGTCATTGCCGGTGTTGGCCACCGCCGCCATGCCGCAGCTGCGGTTGCCGTAGCTTCTGCCGCTGACCAGGTCGGACACCTTGGAGGGGACGCCGGGGACATACATATCCTGATCCAGCACCTGGCGGAACCAGGGCATGAGATAGCACACATGACGCTGCTGGCCGGTGTACTCCTGGGCGATCTGGAATTCGATCATCATGTTGGTGTGCTTCAGACCGCCGAAGAGGGGGGCCACCGGCTCCCGGACCTGGAAGTCCATGGGTCCGTTCTTGATCTGCAGGATCACATTGTCCCGGAACTGGCCGTCCACAGTCATGAAGTTATCGTAGGCAGCTCTTGCCCGGTCGGTTTTGGCATCCCGCCAGTCCTGACGGCAGTTGTACACAAAGCAGCGCCAGATGATCTTGCCGCCGAAGGGTGCCACGGCATCCGCCAGCATGTTGGCCCCGTCGGCGTGGGTGCGGCCGTAGGTGAAGGGCCCGGGGCGGCCCTCGGAGTCGGCCTTCACCAAAAAGCCCCCGAAGCCGGGGAGATTCTCCCAGATTTCCTTTGCCTTTTCCTTCCACCAGGCCTGAACGCCTTCGTCACAGGGGTCGGACAGGGTCAGCCCGCCCAGCTCCATGGGGGCGGCAAAGTTCACGGACAGGTACAAATCGATGCCGTAGGCGGCGAAAACAAGCTGCATCTGCCGCAGCTTTTCGTAATAGCGGGGGGAGATCAGCCAGGAGGCGGCCTTCACCACGTTCACGTTGTTGATCACCACGGCGTTGATGCCCACGGAGGCGGTGAGCCGGGCATAGTCCCGGGTGCGCTGGGTGACCAGCACCTGGTCATTTTCAAAGAAGAAGGAGGTGCCGGAGTAGCCCCGCTCGATGCTGCCGTCCATGTTGTCCCAGTGGTTCAGCATCCGCAGGGGATTGTCCGGGGTGGCCTGGGTGCTCCAGGCGAAGGCATCGAAGGAGCCGCCGCTGAGCTGCAGCTGCCGCAGCAGGGCGAATACGCCATAGAGCATGCCTTTTTCCCCACTGCTTTCCACCGTGGCCTTACCGTTCCCGGCGGAAACGGCATAGCCCTCCGGGTGGATGGCTTCGTTTTTCTTCAGCACCAGATCGGCGTTCCCGGATACCCGGGCCACCTGCCGCCGGAACAGGCCGGAAAAGGCGGTGTTCAGCTCCTCCAGGGCGCTGTCCGCCACCGGGCCGGAGAAATCGGAAGAAACGGTGATGGTTTTTCCCGTTTCATCCACAAGAAGAGGATAGGTTAACCAACAGTTTGTGTAATTCATATTGTTCACCTTTTTGATAAATATTGATAAGCCGCTGTAGTATACCGTTAAGCCTAAAACCAGATGCCAGTGAGATAAAAGAAACACGGAAAGAAACCTACCCCAAATAACGAAAGAACCCCTGAAGGAAGCGCGCCGGGAGGGGGTACTTAGGGGGAGGGCGGCTTTGGCGTCGGGAGTGCGACATTCAGCGCCTCCCCCTAAGCCGACTTCTTTGGTTACTTTCTTGTTCGGAGACAA
>JALFGI010000032.1 GCA_022777455.1 Clostridiales bacterium
AATCTGATGGAGCTGTCCACCCTCTGCGTTCCGGTGATTTCAATTCTCATCGGAGAAGGGGGCAGCGGCGGAGCGCTGGCGTTGGCGGTAGCGGACCAAGTGTGGATGCTGAGCAACGCGGTATACTCCGTCATTTCCCCGGAGGGGTGTGCCAGCATCCTGTGGAAGGATGCGAAAAAAGCGGAGGAGGCCGCCGCCTGCCTGAAGCTGACTGCAAAGGATGCTCTGGGACTGGGCGTTGTGGATCGAATTCTTCCGGAGCTGGAAATTGGGAAAAAGCCGTTTTACGAGGGAATTGGGAATGCTCTGGAAGAAAAATTGAGTGAACTGAGCAAGGATGCCGATTTGATTGCAAAGCGCTATGACCGCTTCCGTCGTATCGGTCAAGTGAAGGAGCGAACATGAGCATTTACCAAAAATACTGCAAAGAAATCCTGGACGAGCAGGGATGCCTGAAGGAGATTTCTCTTACCTATCCGGATGATTTTAATTTTGCCTACGACGTTGTGGATACCATTGAAAACCAGACACCGGAAAAAACAGCGCTTGTCTGGTGTAATGCGGAAAACGAAGAACATATCTTCACCTTTCGGGATGTGATGGAGCAGTCCAACCGCATGGCAAATGTATTCCGTGAAGCGGGACTCAAGCGGGGCAATCGGGTGATGCTGGTGCTGAAGCGGCATTATGAGTACTGGTTTGCTGTGCTGGCACTGCACAAGCTGGGGGTGACGGCCATTCCTGCCACCCACATGCTGACGGTGAGTGATTATGTCTACCGGATTCGTATGGCGAAGGTAGATGCCATTGTCTGCACCTGCTGCGGTGACGCGTCGGAAAAAATTCTGGCGGCCGTGAAAGAAGCGGCCAGCGAAAGTATCCTTTGGACGGTTCGAGGCGATGTTCCCGGCTTCCGGAATCTGACGGAAGAAGCGAAAGACGCACCGGAAACCCTGGAACGGATTCCCACCAAGGTCAGCGATCCCATGCTCCTGTACTTTACCTCCGGTACCACCGGCTATCCCAAGGGAGTCATCCATGACTTTTCCTATCCTCTGGCCCATATCGTCACTGCGAAATACTGGCAGCAGGCGGAGGAGGGGGGACTGCACTTTACCGTGGCGGAAACCGGCTGGGCAAAGGCCTCCTGGGGAAAGCTCTACGGTCAGTGGCTTGTCGGCAGTGCGGTCATGGTTTACGATTTTGACAATTTTGATCCGAAGCAGCTGTGCAGTGTGATCAACCGTTATGGTGTGACCTCTTTCTGTGCACCGCCTACGGTGTACCGCTATCTGGTGCGTAAGGGCATTCCGGACATGCCCAGTCTGAAGCATGCCTCCACTGCCGGCGAGATTCTTGCCCCTGAGGTATTCCGGAAGTTTTCTCAGCGTACGGGGTTGGAGCTGTGTGAGGGCTACGGCCAGACAGAAACCACTCTGCTGATGGCAAATTTCAAAGGAATGCGGCCGGTGGAAGGCTCCATGGGCACCATTTCCCCCCTGTACCATATTGAGCTGCGCAGCAAAGAGGGGAACCCCGTGCCTGACGGAGAAATCGGTGAGGTGGTGATTCTCCCTCCCGAAAGCGGCAGACAGGTGGGCGTGTTTTCCGAGTATCTCGACAACGAGGAGCAGTACCGCCATGTGTGGCGGGATGGCGTTTACCATACAGGAGACGCTGCCTACCGGGATAAAGAGGGACGTTACTGGTTTCATGGCCGGTTTGACGATATCATCAAAACCGGTGGCTACCGTGTGGGGCCTTATGAAGTTGAAAATGTGCTGATGGAGCATCCCGCAGTGGTGGAATGCAGCGTCATCGGCGTGCCGGATACCCTTCGGGGACAGGCCATCAAGGCATTTATCGTGCTGGGCAGCCGGGAGCCTTCCCCGGAATTGGAAAAGGAAATCCGGGATTTCTGCAATGCCCGGCTGGCGGAATACAAATGGGTTCGCCTGATTGAATTTGTCACGGAAATGCCCAAAACCATCAGCGGCAAAATCCGCAAAACCGAATTGCGGGCAGCAACTTGAAAAATACCCTATGCGCTTCAGGTGCATAGGGTTGTCTGCATTTGACGAGGCCGGAAAAATATGGTATAATATAAATGTTGAAACATCAACATCTGCCAGACAGGAGTGCCTTATGAAAAACGAACCTCAGAACCCCCTGGAAACGTTGGAACGCATCAGCGGTTTTCATCAATACGTCCTGGAAGAGCCGGCCCATCTTTGCTATGTCAGCCGGAACCTGTGCCGGATGCTGGGTTTTTCACAAGCGGAACTGCTCAGTAAATCAGAGGACGGATTTGCCCGTTGCCTGCATCCCGGTGACAGGGAAGCCTATGAGGCATTTCTCCATGGATTTCGGGATGACGAGCAGAGTGCTGCCCTTCAGTACCGCCTGATTACAAAAGACGGGCGGACCATATATGTCAGCGATACCATGACATCCTACTGCCAGGACGGACGGATGCTGGCGGATTCTGTATTGACGGACATCACAGAACTGAAAAATGAAAATCAAAACCTGCGTTTTCTGAATGAAACGATTCCCTGCGGATTTGTGAAATATACTTGCGAAGCAGTACCCAGAATCACGTATCTGAATCAGCGCATGAGGCAGATTCTTCAGCTGCCTGAGAAAACCGAGGCGCAATCTTTGGAATACAGCAATCAGAACCTCTTTTCTGTCA
>JALFGI010000033.1 GCA_022777455.1 Clostridiales bacterium
TATCTGCAAATTGTAGTTTATCGGTGCGTTGAATGGAACCAGGTTCCGTCCTAACTGTAGGGGAGGCTCTTAGCCTCCCGCGCAGTATAACCCACAAATATAAACCCGGTTGGGCGAATTCGTACGATGTCAGACACGATACCATTCAACGGAACACCCAGTTCCGTTACGTTGCGGGCGGCTGCGAGCCGCCCCTACAGTGAGTTGGGAAGCGATCCAGCCCGCCAAACAACAATTTACCGGTTTTCCGGTATTAAAACAGGCAAAACAAGGTGTTGTCCCATGTTTCGGGACAACACCTTGTATTTTATGTCGGATTATGGGGAAACTCCCATCAGGTGCGCCGCTGGAAGCGCTCCTTACACTTGGGGCAGGTGATGGCGATTTTGCCCTTGTGCCGGGGGACGCGGACGGTCTGGCGGCAGCGGGGACAGGTAAAATAGCGGTTCTTCCGGTCCTTGATCCGGTCCAGCATCAGCAGGAACCGACGGTTTTCCTGGTAGCGCTTGTTGATGTTCCGGGACAGGCTGCGAAAAATCGCCCAGATCATCAGTGCGTAGCTCAGCACCCAGGCAAGCCGGCCCGCCCAGTGCTGCTGGAAGAAAGCCGACAGAACGCTCGCCGCCACGCCCACACAGAGAATTACCATATTCAGCCGGTCCGTGCCGTAACGGCCGGACATAAAGCGGATCAGCCCCCCGCGCATCCTCGCGCCCAGATCCCGCATCCAGCTGCCGAAATTGTTCATACCATCACCTTGGGTTCCATAGAATGACATTATTATATTGCAATTACGAAGGATTTCAACCTTACCAGGCGATTATTTACGGAATGTTTAAGATTTGGAAGCGGCAGTGTTTCTGCTTTTTTCCTCTTGTGCATCCGGCATTTCTATGGTATATTGGGTCGAAAGACCCGAATTTGAAGGAGATGGAGCCATGAAGCACTCTGTGCCCGATGAAGAATATACAGACGAATTTGACGCTGAGGAATATGGCGACGATTACGCCTATGTGGAGGACGACGGCGAGTATGTCCCATCCCGCACCAGCGGCGCAGTGGTGTTTCTGGGTATTGCCGCGGCCATCTGTACGGTGATTTTTCTTCTGGTACTGGGGGCTTCCTTCCTGCTGCCCTCCCTGAAGCAGACCTCCCGGGAAACGGCGGAGGACCCGGATTCCATGCTCCACGGCCTGCGGCTGGAGGAGGAATCGGTGCTGAAGGACAACCCCATCCTGGAAACCGAGACGGAGCCCACCACCGAGCCCACCATTCCCCCGGAGGCCAACCCCTTCGACCAGTATGATTTCCAGTACAACAAGCGCAACTACCTCTACTGCCTGAAGCAGGAAAGCTTCGTGGGCGTGGATGTGTCCGCCTTCCAGCACGACATCGACTGGAACCAGGTGAAAGCCTCCGGCGTGGACTTTGCCATGCTCCGCCTGGGCTACCGGGGGTGGGGCGCCAAGGGCACCCTGGTCAAGGATGAATACATCGATCAGAATCTGGCCGGCACCGCCGCCGCCGGAATTCCCATCGGCGCCTACTTCTTCTCCCAGGCCACTACCCTGGACGAGGTGTACGAGGAAATTGAATTCATGCTGGAAATTCTGGGAGACTACCAGCTGGATTACCCCATCGTGCTGGACTGGGAGGTGGCCAACCCCACCGAAGGCCGGGTACGGAATGTGACCCGCCGGGAGCTGACGGACATGCTGCGCTACTTCTGCGACGAAATGAGCGCCCGGGGCTTTGACCCCATGGTCTACTTCAACTGGACCCAGGCCTCCCGGATGATCTACCTGAACGAGCTGGAGGATTACCCCTTCTGGCTGGCCCTGTACCAGGACCGGATGACCTTCCCCTACCGGGTGGAAATGTGGCAGTACACCAGCGAAGGCAAAGTCCCCGGCATCGAAGGGGACGTGGACATCAACGTATATATCCCGGATCTGAGAAAATAATCGGATCACAAAAGACCGTATCGCAGCTCGATACGGTCTCAGACTGTCGAAAAAGTCCAGCTTTTGCTGGGCTTTTTCCATTTTCTATGATATAATACATATGGGTGATGAAAATGCTTGAACGTGGAAAAATGGAACGAGGAGTATATGAAATCGTGGACACTGAGAGTCTGGTGCCTGCGGAACATTTGCTGCGCAAAATTGATGCAGCAATCAACTGGAACAAGCTCTACGATATGGTGGAGCCGTTGTATTGTGAGGATAATGGCCGACCCAGCATCGACCCGGTT
>JALFGI010000034.1 GCA_022777455.1 Clostridiales bacterium
GTCAGGCTGACTGAGAGGGTACCGCAGTGAGACAGCAGCATCAGCGCATCAAACCGTGTTGCCCTCTCAGTCTGCCCCTTGCGGGGCAGCCAGCTCCCCCAAAGGGGGAGCCAAGGGGTGCGTCGGTTCCGGTACGCCAAAATACAATTCCCCCACATTCCCGTTCCATTGTATCTCAATCCTTCAAAAGGTCAAGGGTTATCCGCATAACCACATCAAAAATCTTCCGGCTGCCCGTGGGACAGCCGGAAGGGGGATACCGTTGTCAGGTGGATTGAGCTCTCTCCTGATCCGGATTGTGGATGCGCGCGTAGGCCTGTACCGCGATTTCGGGAAGCAGGTTGTACAGGATCATCAGATCGCCGTTTTTCCGCGCCAGGGTTTCCTCGTTGACGGGAATGTAGGTGATGTCGTTGATGTCGTTCTTTTTGGGGGCAGCTTCCAGAAAGCTCTCCCAGGCGGCAGCGGCCAGGGCCTTGTCGTGGGGCAGGGGCGCGAACTGATTGCGCTTCTTTTCCCCGGCCTGGACGGTCCCCACGGTTCCCAGGATGCCGCAGACCAGCATTCCCAGGCCCAGAAGCCGGAAGGCACCGTTGCTCCTCCAGAAGATGGCGGCGACGGCGATGCCTGCCACAATGGCCAGCAGGAAAGGAAGGGCGCTTTTGGCGGTTGCCTTTCGGTTGTTCAGGATGGCGCTCAGCTTTCGCTCTGCGCATTTGCGGCAGACGCAGTGGTCTTCAAAATCCCCCAGGGCCTGAACCCGCTTCTCCCCCGTCAGGTCCCGGACATGCAGGGTCTGGACCTGAAGGACATGAAAGGGATAGTCCTGACCGGAGGCTCCGCATTTGATACAATTCATACTTTTCTCCTTTTGCGCCGGCGGATTTGAAAGGCAAGGGCGCTGCCGGAATCGGCAGCGCCCCGGATGGAAAAGAGACTTACAGCATTCCGCCCATGACGGACAGCAGCAGGCTGCCCAGGATCAGAATGATGGCACCGCCCAGACGGGAGGAGATCTGCGCGAAGGGCATCAGCTCCATGCGGTTGGCGGCGGACAGAACGGCCACGTCACCGGTGCCGCCCATGTTGGCCATGCACAGACCGGCGGTCAGGCCGGACTCCACAGGATAGAAGCCAACCCACTTGCCCACGATGGCAGCACCCACGAAGGCGCCAATGCAGGTAGCCAGGCAGAGAATCAGGTAGGTCACGGTGAAGGTCTCGATGACCTTGTCGATGCTCAGGTAGCACAGGCCGATGCCAACCAGCAGGGTGGTGGTCAGGTTCTTCATGATGAACTGGAACCACTGATAGCAGGCAATCTCGATGCGCTCGGGGATGATGTTGGCGATCTTGCAGATGGCCACGGAGATGATCATCCAGGCATAGGCGTGGATGGTGATGCCGGGAACCAGAGTGGACCAACCCTTGGCCAGGATGTAGCCCCAGGCGAAGAAGGAGCAGGAGACGAACAGGCCAACGCCCAGATTCTTGATGTCGATGGCGTCCCGCTTTGCCTGCATTTCGGGGCTGATTTCCAGCTCCTTGGGATCCACAGTGCCGGCCTGCATCAGAGCGCCGTTGCCGTTCCACTTCTTGTCCCGGATGACCTTCACCACGATGCCGGCCATAACAATGGAGATGGCGTTGCCGATGGCAACGGCGGGAGTCATGATGGAGATGGCATCGGCAGCAGACATGGTGCCGGTGGATTCAAAGATCTTGGACAGGGGGGTAGCGCCGGCGCCCATGCCGCCGCCCATGATGGGCAGAGCAATCAGCAGCAGAGCCTTCACAGCGCCGAAGCCGGTGATGGCGCCCAGGCCAACGCACAGGGCGAAGGACAGGACCAGGCCGCCGAAGATGGCGGGGAAGTAACGGGCAGCAGCCTTCACCAGCAGCTTGCGGTTCATGCCCAGGATGGAGCCGGTGATCAGAGCGGCAATGTAGAAGTCCAGGAATGCGCCGGTGGGCTTGAAGAAGGTGCTGATGTTGCCAACCAGATCCAGCTTGACGAAGTTGGCGTAAACCTTGGTGCCGTCTTCCAGGGTCTTCAGCAGGTGGGGCAGAACATGGAAGTAGTCCAGCAGAGCGGAGCCGAAGATGATGACGATGGCGCCGCCGCCCAGGTAAGAGCGGATGATGGGGGTGCGTTCACCAACCTCATTGAGGATGGTGCCCAGAACGATCATGAAAGCGAAGCAGCCGGCCATGCCCTGGGGCAGAACGCCCAGATAGGCGGCAGCCAGGACCACAACGGCGAAAATGGCGAAAATATACCAGGGAAGGTCAAACAACTTAAAGGGGTCTTTTCTCAAAGTTTGTTCTTTACCAGACATTGTAAATGCTCCTTTCAATTTTGAACCTTGGGATATACCGGAGGGATTTCCGGTGCTTTTCGCTGGGAATCGTCAGATTCTGGCAACACCCGATGCCCGGGCAGCTTCGGCCACGGCCTTGGCCACGGCGGGCCCCACCCGCTTGTCGAAGGCGGCGGGGATGATGTAATCGGCGCTGAGCTCCTCATCGGAAACCAGGCCGGCCAGGGCGTTGGCGGCGGCCATCTTCATCTCCTCGTTGATGTCGGAAGCGCGGACGTCGAAAGCACCCCGGAAAATGCCGGGGAAGGCCAGCACGTTGTTGATCTGGTTGGGGTAGTCGCTGCGGCCGGTGGAAACAACCGCTGCACCGCCTGCCTTGGCATCCTCGGGGAAGATCTCGGGGGTGGGGTTGGCGCAGGCAAAGACGATGGCGTCCTTGGCCATGGTCTTGACCATTTCGGTGGTCAGGGTGCCGGGGGCAGAAACGCCGATGAATACGTCAGCGCCCTTGATGACATCAACCAGCTTGCCGGTCTCCTTCTGCAGATTGGTGACCTCAGCCATTTCCTTCTTGATCCAGTTCAGACCCTCACGCCCCTGATAGATGGCGCCGGTGCGGTCGGTCATGACGATGTTTTTGAAGCCGGCGGACAGCAGCAGCTTCACAATGGCGATGGCGGCAGCGCCGGCGCCGGAGGTGACGATCTTCACGTCTTCCTTCTTCTTGCCAACCACCTTCAGGGCGTTGAGAAGCCCTGCCAGGGTGATCACGGCGGTGCCGTGCTGGTCGTCGTGGAAGATGGGAATGTCGCACTTTTCCTTCAGCTTCCGCTCGATCTCAAAGCACCGGGGAGCGGCGATATCCTCCAGGTTGATGCCGCCGAAGGAACCGGAGATCAGGTACACGGCGTTGACGAATTCGTCCACATCCTTGGTCTTGACGCACAGGGGGAAGGCGTCCACATCGCCGAAAGCCTTGAACAGGACACATTTGCCCTCCATCACGGGCATACCGGCCTCGGGGCCGATGTCACCCAGACCCAGCACGGCGGAGCCGTCGGTGATGACGGCGCACAGGTTGTGACGGCGGGTCAGCTCATAGGATTTGTTGATGTCCTTCTGGATCTCCAGGCAGGGCTGAGCAACACCGGGGGTGTAGGCCAGGGACAGATCCTCCTTCGTGGCCACAGGCACCACGGCCTTTACCTCAATTTTGCCCTTCCACTCGCCATGGAGCCGCAGGGACTCTTTTGCGTAATCCATAGAAAACCTCCTTTGAATCTCTCTTGGATATTTCAACAAAACGTGCTTGAACAAACACGCACTTTTGTTAAAAATTACTATACAACATTTTTCGCCGGATGAAAAGCTTTGGAAAGTAAAATAAATATGTTTCTTCTCTTTTCCCGGCGCGGTTCTTGCAAGCAGCGGCGAAGCATGATAGAATACCATTAAAACCATGGGTTTTCGTAAGCGCATTGACGAATTGTAATTTGGCGTTCCGGAACCGGCGCACCCCTTGGCTCCCCCTCTGGGGGAGCTGGCTGCCCCCGCAGGGGGCAGACTGAGAGGGCAATACATCGATTTCGTCTGCTATTATCTTACTGCGGTACCCTCTCAGTCAGCCTGTTTGGCTGACAGCTCTCCCAAAGGGAGAGCCAAGGGGCGCAGCCGTATCTGCCCGCCAAATTACAATTTACTGGGATATTGAGTGAACACGACAAACACATTCCATGCTGTTACGAGCACATGATAATCACCAGAAAAGGGTACCTGGAGGGACAGAACATAATGGTAAGCGGCTTTCAAAGGCGGGGCAGAACCACCCCTTTTTTTATCCAGTTGGTTACGGTCATTCTGATGATCTGGCTTCTGCTGCTGGGCATTACCATGGCGCTGACCCTGCGCTATGCCATGAACACCATGCAGGAGAAAATCGACAACGGCCTGTCTGCCGCGGCGGAGAGCCTTTCCTCCAATGGGTCTGTTCGCCAGGCCATTGAGAACGGGGCTTGCTCCGGGGAACTGATGGACTATCTGGATGATCTGGTGCGCAAAACAGCGGATTTGGACGTACTCTCCATTGCCGACATCCATTCCGTTCGGGTTTATCACATTGTCCACGAACGGATTGGCGGCACCTTCGTGGGGGGAGATGAGCAGCAGGCGCTGGCGGGAGAGCGGTATTTCTCCGATGCCCAGGGCACCATGGGCTTCCAGCACCGTTATTTCAGTCCGGTTCTGGACGAAAACGGGGATGTGATCGGTTTTGTCATGACCAGTACCACCCGAAGCCGGATTGATGCGCTGCGCAGCGAGATCGTGGCATCCTACGGCAAGCTCTTTCTCCTGCTCACCGCCTGCACCATTGCGTTCGCGGGGCTTTTGGCCATGTATCTGAAAAAGCATCTGCGGGGTGCCAGGCCCGAGGAACTGCTCCGGATTTATCTGGTGCAGAACGACATCCTCAACAGCCTGGAGGAGGGAATTGTCTCATTGGACAATGACGGCAAAATTCTCTTTGTCAATGGGGCGGCGGTGAACACCCTGGGCCAGCACGAGGAACTGCTGCTGGGAAAGCCGGTGGACGATCTGCTCCGGCGCCAGGACGGGGCGAGCCTGCGCAATGTGGAGGGACAGAACCTGCCCACCAGCCGCCCCAATCTGCTCACCGGCAGTGTGCTCATGCGCTCCGGGGGCAGCTGCACCGGCCAGGTGCTGATCCTGAGGGATAAAAGCGATGCCGTCCGCCGGGCGGAGCAGCTCAGCGGAAGCCGCAATATGATTTCCGCCCTGCGGGCCAATAATCATGAATTTATGAATAAGCTCCAGGTCATCAGCGGTCTGCTGCAAATGGGACGGGAGGAGGAAGCCATGAATTACATTGGCAGTGTTTCCGCCTCCCAGGCCCAGAGCATCGGTCCGGTGATTCAGCTGATCCACAATTCCAATGTGGCGGCCCTGATTCTGGGCAAGCTGAACAACACCCGGGAGCTGGACATTCACATGACCCTGCTGACCAACTCCTTCCTGCCGGAGCACAGCGACTATCTGAGCACGGCGGAGCTGGTGACCATTGTGGGCAATCTGCTGGAAAATGCCATCGAGGCGGTGAACGCGGTGCCCGACCGACGGACCAGAAGAATCGTGCTTCAGATTACGGAAAATGAAACAGGCCTTTTGGTGATGGTTTCCGACACCGGCATCGGCATCCCGCCGGAGCGGCTGGCCCATATTTTCGACAGCGGCTTCAGCACCAAGGCCACCGAAGGCAGGGGCTACGGCATGAATCTGATCCGCAACATTGCCGACCGGCATTCCGCCAGCCTGGAGGTGGACTCCGAGCCGGACACCGGTACCACCTTTACCTTGATCTTTAACGAAAAACGGGGGGAACACAAAGTATGATTCGCGTCATCATCGTGGAGGATGATCCCATGGTTGCCCAGCTCAATGCCCAGTATCTGTCCCAGTTTCCCCAGCTGAAGGTGGAGGCGATTTTTACCAACGGACGGGATGCGCTGGCCTATTTGCAGACCCACGAAACAGAGCTGGCGGTGGTGGATATGTATATGCCCATGGTGGATGGGCTGGAGCTCCTTCGGAGCATCCGCAGCAGGGGCATTCAGACCGGGGTGATCATGCTCACGGCGGCCACGGAAATGTCCGTGGTGGAGGAGGCGCTGCGGCTGGGCATTGAAGATTACATCATCAAGCCCTTTGCCTTTTCCCGGCTCCAGGAGGCGGTGCAGAAATACCTGGGCAAAATGTCCCTGGTGAAAAGCAGCAAGCAGGCGGACCAGGCGGTGGTGGATAAGCTGCTGAGCAACGATTTTTCCGGAGAGGACCGCTCCCGGGACCTGCGCAAGGGCTTGAACGGAAAGACCCTGCAGTTCATCGAGAATCTGCTCCGGGAAGAGCAGGATCAGGACCACACCTGCGAGAGCATCTCCCAGTCCTCCGGCCTTTCCAAGGTGACGGTGCGCAACTACCTGAACTACCTGATTGAAACCGGCCGGCTGGAAAGCTCCATCGATTACGGAACCGGCGGCCGCCCCAGGGTGCTCTACAGAATGAAATAGAAAATGCGCGGCAGCACCCAGGCGAATTGGCGGGCAGATATGGCAGCACCCCCTTGGCTCTCCCTTTGGGAGAGCTGTCAGCAGAACAGGCTGACTGAGAGGGTACCGCAGTGAGAGAATAGCATCCGAAATCAAACATGCTACCCTCTCAGTCTGCCCCCTGCGGGGGCAGCCGGCTCCCCCATTGGGGGAGCCAAGGGCACTGCCCGCCAAATACCATTTTTGCAGGGTTCACCCGATAAACGATATCTCATATCTCATACCTGAAACCTTGGACACCCTTCCTCCCGGGGGGTGTCCTTTCTTTATATCCTCTTAAACTCAGCACTCCCATTTTCAGGGCATCTTTACCTTTTCTGTCGTACAATAGCACCATGGAACTTTTGTCACACACACAGAGGATACAAGAATGCAGAAGAAACGATTGGTTCTATCCCCCGGACGGATCATCGCCCTTGGCTTTCTGGGGGTGATTCTCCTGGGGTCGGGATTGCTGATGCTGCCCTGCAGCCGCCGGGAGCGCGTGACCCTTTCCTACATCGATGCCCTGTTCACCGCCACCAGCGCCGTGTGCGTCACCGGCCTGGTGGTGATGGATTCCGCCGCCGCCTTCACGCCCCTGGGGCGGACCATCCTGGCCGTTCTCATCCAGATCGGCGGTCTGGGGGTCACCACCGTGGGCGCGGGGGTGATTCTGGCCATGGGCAAAAAAATCAACCTGAAGGGCCGACACCTCATCCAGGAGGCAGGGAATCTGGAAACGGTGCGGGGCACGGTCCGTTTCGTCAAGCAGGTGCTCTATACCACCTTGACCATTGAGCTCCTGGGCGCGGGGCTAAGCTTTTTGGTGTTCGTCCGGGATTATCCCCCCCTGAAGGCCCTGGGCTACAGCTTGTTCCACAGCATTGCGGCTTTCAACAATTCCGGCTTCGACATCCTGGGCCAGTCCGGCCGGCTGTATTCCAACAGCAGCCTGGCCGCCTATCACGACAATGTGCTGCTAAACCTCACCACCGTCGCCCTGATCATCCTGGGAGGCATCGGTTTTCTGGTGGTGCAGGAGCTGGGTCGGAAGGGGCTAAGATGGAAGAAATACTCCATGCACACCAAGGTGGTGCTGTCTGTGACCGCCTTTCTGGTGGTCACCGGCACGGTCCTGCTCAAGCTGACGGAGGGGGGCGAGAGCTGGCTGGGCGCCTTTTTCCACAGTGTATCCGCCCGGACGGCGGGCTTTTCCACCACCGGCATGGCTGACTTCTCCCAGGCGGGCCAGCTGACCATGATCGTGCTGATGTTCATCGGCGCTTCCCCCGGCTCCACCGGCGGCGGCATCAAAACCACCACCTTTTTCGTGCTGTTCCGGGGGATTCTCTCCTCGGCCACCAACAAGCAGGAGAAGGCCTTCAAGTATTCCATTCCCGCTGAGCTGTTCCGCAAGTCGGCGGTGATTGCCCTGCTGGCCCTGACGCTGGTGATCTGCTGCACCTGGCTGATGCTGGTGCTGGAGCCGGAGGTGGCTTTTTTGGATGCCCTTTTTGAAACCACCAGCGCCTTCGGCACCGTGGGCCTCTCCACCGGCATCACGCCCCTGCTGGGCACCGGCTCCCGGCTGATGATCATTGTGCTGATGTACATCGGGCGGTTAGGCCCCCTTACCGTTGCTTCCCTGTGGTACTTCAAACGGGGCGAGCGGGCGGCCTATCCCGAGGGCAATATTGCGGTGGGCTGATTTTTGGAGGAATGACAGATGTTTAAGAAAAGCATGAAGAACAAAACCACCTACGGCATCATCGGCCTGGGACGCTTTGGGATGGCCCTGGCCCTGGAGCTTGCCAAGGCGGATGCGGACCTGCTGGTCATTGACCGGGACGAGGAAAAGGTCCGGGAAATGCGGGAATATACCGAAAACGCCTTTGTGGTTCCCACCCTGGACCGGAAAACCCTGGGGGAAACCGGCATCCAGAACTGTGACGTGGCGGTGGTGTGCATCGGCGAATCCATGAGCACCTCCATTCTCACCACGCTGCATCTGGTGAGCATGGGCATCCCCTCGGTGATCGCCAAGGCCACCAGCGCGGAGCACGGGGAAATCCTGGAAAAGCTGGGGGCCAAGGTGGTGCACCCGGAGCAGGACATGGCCGTGCGCCTGGCCAACCGGCTGGAAGCCTCCCGAATGCTGGACTTCATCCAGCTGTCGGAAAAGCTGAACATCTCCAAGCTCCTGGCCTCGGAGAAAATGGCGGGGAAAACCGTGCTGGAGGTGGATTTCCGAAAGAAATTCGGTGCCAACATCATTGCCATTGAGCGCTGCGGCAGCCTGATTGAAACGGTGGAGCCCGGCTATCAATTCCAATGCGGGGATATCCTCTTCGTCTCCGGCTCCAAAGAAGGCCTGAACCGCCTGTCCCAGTGGGCGGAATAACCCGGCGAACAAAACGCACCCATTTCCACTTCCCGGAGATGGGTGCTTTTTTGTAGGGATGCCATCGTAGGGGCGGCTACCATGTCGCCCCTACTAGTCTGTAACACATAAAAATTGTAATTTGGCGGGCAGTGCCCGCAGACAATGGCGCACCGGGGTGGTGTGATATCCGGGACTCCTGGGCAGTGCCCGGTAACGTTTTTGCGTGCCAGGCTACAACAATCGCCCAGCCAGTGTAGGGGAGGCTCGTAGCCTCCCGCGCAGTATAATCCACAAAAATAAACCGGGTTGGGCGAATTCGTACGATGTCAGACACGATACCATTCAACGGAACACGCAATTTCGTTACGTTGCGGGCGGCTACGAGCCGCCCCTACAGTTGGTGCGGTGCAAACCATCAAATTGCAATTTGTCCCTTTGCCGGGAACATCCAATCTCATACAGGCTCTTTCACACCGTCCCGAACGATGCAAAAACCCACCGTTTCCCCTGTGAAAACGGTGGGTTTATTGGGGCCGGTGACCTTATGCGGGCAGGCCTGGGAAAGCGTTTGGCAGGCCGGATTTGATGCCCGACCCGGCATTCTGAAGGGAAACGTGCCAATCTGCGGCATTCCCTTCCTGATCGTCTTATGCCTTTGGTGCAGTCCCGGCTGCCGGGAACGATATGTCCGGCATCAGCACCCGGAACCGGGAACCGGTGCAATCGATCCGCCCCGCCTTTTTCAGCTTGCTGATTTCCGCCGACATGGCGCTGCGCTCCACCCCCAGATAGTCCGCCAGGGCCTGCCGGTCATAGGGGATGACGAATTCCGGGCTGCCCTGCTGCTTGGCCTGCTCCAAAAGGAACTCCATCAGCTTTTCCCGGGTGGTTTTCTGGGACATACAGCGGATTTTTTGGGTGAGGATCAGATTCTTCCGGGCAATTCCCCCCAGCAGATTGCGTACCAAATTGCCATGGAAGGGGCAGGCATTGGGGCAGCTTGTCAGCACCCGTTTGCAGTCCAGCAGCAGCACGGAAGTGCTTTCCAGGGCCATGGCGCTCACCGGCAGGGTTTCCACCCCCGCACAGGCGAAGGCCTCCCCGAACAGTCCGCCGGGGGACACCACCGTGAGCACAATGCGGTTTCCATAGAAGTCCGTTCGCAGAATCTGAACCATGCCGGAGAGCACCACGCCCACAAATGTGGCGGGCTCCCCTTCCAGAAACACCGGACTTCCCTTGGGCGTTTGGATGATTTTTCCCTCCAGGCAGCTTAGCATGGACTTCAGCTCCTCCCGGGAAATCCCGGCAAACAGCGGACATTGGGACAAAATATCAAAATATTCTTCCATAGAATGCTCCTTTGTTGGAAATCCAACATACATTTTTCTCTCAGTATAGTAAACTGTTGCTGTAAAGTCAAGCAAAGAGGAGGAATCCATATGATTCGCAAAATCATCCAAATAGACCATCATAAATGCAATGGCTGCGGCGCCTGTGCCGCTGCCTGCCACGAGGGCGCCATCGCCATGGTGGAGGGCAAAGCCCAGCTGATGCGGGACGACTACTGTGACGGCCTTGGGGACTGCCTGCCCGCCTGCCCCACGGGGGCAATCTCCTTCGTGGTGCGGGAGGCCGCTGCCTACGATGAAGCCGCCGTGCTGGCGGCAAAAGCAAAGAAGGAAGCAGCCCTGCCCTGCGGCTGCCCCGGCACCGCCGCCAAAGCCATCCACCGGCAGCAGGCTCCCGCAGCCTGCGCACCCCAGCAGTCCCAGCTGCGCCAGTGGCCGGTGCAGATCAAGCTGGCTCCCGTGAACGCCCCCTGGTTTGACGGGGCCGATGTGCTGGTGGCCGCCGACTGCACCGCCTACGCCTATGGTAATTTTCATCAGGAATTCATCCGAGGCCGGGTGACGTTGGTGGGCTGCCCCAAGCTGGACAGCGTGGATTATGCCGAAAAACTGACGGAAATCCTCAGAAACAACGCAATTCGTTCCGTTACGGTTGTGCGGATGGAGGTGCCCTGCTGCGGCGGTATCGAAAACGCTGTGAAAAGGGCCCTGGAGCATAGCGGCAGGACCATTCCCTGCAATGTGGTGACCATTTCCACCGACGGACGAATTCTGGACAGAAAATAAAGGAGAAAACAGAATGGAGCATCAAATGTTTTGTTATCAGTGCGAGCAGACCGCAGGATGCAGCGGCTGCACCGGCAAGGCCGGCGTCTGCGGAAAAAGCGCCGCCGTTGCCAATTTGCAGGATGCGCTCACCGGTGCGCTGATCGGTCTTGCCCGGGCGGCGGACACCAACACCCCCACTGCATCCACCCATCGGGCGGTGATCGAGGGGCTGTTCACCACCCTGACCAATGTGAATTTCAGCGAGGAAACCGTCCGCCGGCAGATTGACACCGTCCGCCGGGAAAAGGCGGCTCTGACCCCCAATTGCAGCGCCTGTGCCTGCCCCTGCGGCAGAACCGACGAATACGACATGAACAAGCTCTGGGAGGCCGACGCGGACATCCGTTCTCTCAAATCCCTGATTCTCTTCGGCCTGCGGGGCATGGCGGCCTACGCCTATCACGCCATGGTGCTGGGCTATACCGACGAGGAAGTGAATCACTTCTTCTATGAAGGCCTCTTTGCCATCGGTGAGGATTGGGGCATGGAGGAACTGCTGCCCATGGTCATGAAGGTGGGCCAGGTGAACCTGAAGTGCATGGCCCTGCTGGACAGAGCCAACACCGAAACCTACGGCCATCCCCTGCCCACCACTGTCCCGCTGACGGTGGAGAAAGGCCCCTTCATCGTCATCACCGGACACGATCTGCGTGATTTGCAGCTTCTGCTGGAGCAGACGGCGGGAAAGGGCATCAACGTCTATACCCACGGCGAGATGCTCCCGGCTCATGCCTACCCGGCCCTTAAAAAGTATACCCATCTCAAGGGCAATTTCGGCACCGCCTGGCAGAACCAGCAGAAGGAATTCGCGAATCTCCCCGCCCCCATTCTCTTCACCACCAACTGCCTGATGCCCCCCAAGGAAAGCTATGCCGACCGGGTGTTCACCACGGAGGTGGTGTCCTTCCCCGGCATGAAGCACATCGGGGAAGACAAGGACTTCTCCCCTGTCATCGAAAAGGCGCTGGAACTGGGCGGCTTTGATGCGGACCGTACCTTCCCCGGTATCAACGGCGGCACAACCGTCACCACCGGCTTCGGCCACAACGCGGTGCTGTCTGTGGCGGATACGGTCATCGGCGCGGTGAAAGCCGGCGCGTTGAAACACATTTTCCTGGTGGGCGGCTGCGACGGTGCCCGGGCCGGCCGGAATTACTACACCGCGTTTGTGAAGCAGACCCCGGCGGACACTGCGGTGCTGACCCTGGCCTGCGGCAAGTACCGCTTCAACGATTTGGATTTGGGCAGCCTCGGCGGCCTGCCCCGGATCATGGACATGGGCCAGTGCAACGATGCCTACGGCGCCATCAAGGTTGCGGTGGCCCTGGCGGAGGCCTTCGGCTGCGGCGTCAACGACCTGCCCCTGACCCTGGTGCTGTCCTGGTACGAGCAGAAGGCGGTGTGCATCCTGCTGACTCTGCTGCACCTGGGCATCAAAAACATCTACCTCGGCCCAACGCTACCCGCCTTTTTGTCTCCCAACGTGGCGGCGTACCTGGTTGAGCACTTCGGCATTCACCCCACCACCACCCCGGAACAGGATCTGAAGGCCATTCTGAAGGGATAAATAACAGAGCGGGAAAGAACGCCGAATTTACGTCAAGCTTCTGCCACGTGCTGTTTCCCCAAAAGCTGCAGATATTGACAGGTTTGACGTTCTCCGGTTCAAAAACCAG
>JALFGI010000035.1 GCA_022777455.1 Clostridiales bacterium
GGACTCCTGGGCAGCGCCCGGTAACGTTTTTGCGTGCCAGGCTACAACAATCGCCCAGCCAGTGTAGGGGAGGCTCGTAGCCTCCCGCGCAGTATCATCCACAAAAATAAACCGGGTTGGGCGAATTCGTACGATGTCAGACACGATACCATTCAACGGAACACGCAATTTCGTTACGTTGCGGGCGGCTACGAGCCGCCCCTACAGTTGGTGCGGTGCAAACCATCAAATTACAATTTGTCAGTGTGCTTACTAAAACCGATAACCTTAACTTGCATTATTTCTTACGCTGCTTACAGGCGTAGTAATACGCCAGGCGGTAATCCCCCAGGGCTGAAAAGCACTGCTCCAGCAGAGGAATTGCCGTTTCCGGGTTGGTTTTTTCCGCTTCCTGCAGCAGCCTGGCCGCAGCGGCATATTCCGACTGGGCCATATATGCTCTGGCACGGAGCAGCAGCCACGCTGCCGTTTCCTGCGCCTCGCAGGCGTCCAGAAAGGCTGCCGCTCTGGCAGGGCTCCCGGCATCCAGGGCAGCGGACGCATGGAGCAGGAGCTCATCGTCCAGGCTTTGGAGCTTCTCCTGGGGAACGGGCTCCCCCAGCCGGGATCGGAGCAGTAATCGCCGCCGCCCCACCTCCGGGAGCCAGGGCAGCGCGCTTTCCAGCTCCTGCACCTGGCTCAGAAGCTGGCGTGCATACACCTGCCTGCCGGATTCCGCACTTGCTTCCGCCAGACGCAGCAGGACCAGTGCCTTCAAAATATGGTACTCCCGGTCAAAAAGCGCATCCGGACCCCGGTACTGCTCCAAAAGCTGCAGTGCCCCGGGGGCATCCTCCGCCTCAAATGCCGTCCAGGCCGCTTCCATGCAGCTGCTATTGGAGGAAACCGCACTCTCCTCCTCCAGAAAATAGCTCACCGGAAGCCCCAGCTGACGGGCCAGAAAGCAGAGGGTGGACACGGACGGGTTGCAGACACCGTGCTCGATCTGAGAAAGCATATTCCGGGTAATCTCCTCGCCGCAAACCTGCCGCTGGCTGAGCCCGGCCCGCAGCCTGGCCTGTCGCAGCTTCTCCCCCAGTTCCATTTCCCTCGCCTCCCTGCGTTGTTATCATTCAGTTTATCACACAGGGTGGAAGAATTCCAGTGTTACAAAAATTTCATTTGCTATTTTCCTGAAAATGCTTTATAACTGTAATGAAAAATAAAAACAACAGGAGCTTATCCATGAATATTCCTTCGGCCAAATATCTGAAAGTAAAAGCAGCCAACCGGCTGGAATCCGGGGTTGATCCCAAAAAGGTGGTGCTGGTTTATTCCGCCATTGCAGCCCTGTCGGCGCTGGTGGTGAATGTGATCCAGTTCATCCTGGACGGCCAGATTTCCAAAACCGGCGGTCTGCAGAACATTGGCACCCGTTCCATGCTTTCCACCCTGAACGCGGTGCTTCCCCTGATTCAGACGGTAGTGCTCATGTGCCTGGCTCTGGGCTACACCGCTGCCATGCTTCGCATTGCCAGACGGCAGTATGCCTCGGAAAAAACATTGAAGGCAGGCTTTGAGCGCTTCTGGGTTCTGCTGCGGACCCGGCTGCTGCTGATGCTGATCTATTTTGCCATTGCCTTCGGCCTTTCCTATCTGGCCATGGCAATTTATATGTTCACTCCCCTCTCCTCCGGACTTGTGGAGCTGGTCCTCCCCTTGGCTTCCGCCGGAACCTTTACCCCGGAAATGCTGCTAAGCGATGAGGCGCTGCTCTACTCTGTTTACGACGCCCTGATTCCCATGATGATCATTTATCTCGTGCTGCTGATCCCCGTCATCTGGGCGGTATCCTACCGCTACCGGCTGGTAAATTATTTCCTCATCGATCAGCCGGGGCTTGGCGCCTTCGGGGCTCTGCGGGAGAGCAAACAGAAGATGAAGGGCAACATCAAATGTCTTTTCAAAATCGATCTGAGCTTCTGGTGGTATTATCTGCTCCGCGGGCTCTCCGCTTCCCTGGTGTATGTGGACCTGATTCTGATGATTTTTGGAATCCGGCTTCCCCTGTCCGATACCGTGCAGTACTTTGCCGTTGTGATCCTGTACCTGGGATCTGATTTCGCGCTGAACTACTTCTTCCTCAACCGGGTGGAAATGACCTACGCCCTGTTCTACGACACCCTGAACCCCCAGCAGCCTCCCCAGCAGGGTGCCATTCTGGGTAATATTTTCCAGATGTAAATCGGCAAATTAAAATTTGTCGATTACGCCACCGTAGGGGCGGCTATTAGCCGCCCGCGCAGTACAAGCCAAAATGATGAACCGGGTTGGGCGAATTCCCACAGCACCACGATAAAACTGTAGGGGAGGCTCGCAGCCTCCCGCGCGGTACAAACCTACAATCACGAATCAGCTTGGGCGAATTCGTACTATGTCGGACGTGGTACCATTCAACCGAACACTCAGGCCCCGGAACGAAAGCGGGAGGCTGAGAGCCTCCCCTACAATGGGTACGGATTGCATGCCATTCAACCAAGCGCGCGGTTCCGTTACGTTGCGGGCGGCTGGTAGCCGCCCCTACGATGGCATCCCTACAAATTACCATTTACTTTAGCAGCGTGAAAACAAAACAGAACAATGAAAATTCCCATCCAAAGCAGGCAGCTTTGAATGGGAATCTTTTTTATCAGGAGAGGATCAGCTTGTCGTCAGCTTCGTTGGAGCCGGAGGCCTGGGCAAAGAGGCCCAGAAGCTGCTCCACGGTGAGATTCTTTTTCCGTTCCCCGGAAACATCCACCACAATGTGACCGTCGTACATCATGATCAGGCGATTGCCATAGGCGATGGCATCGCGCATATTGTGGGTAATCATCAAAGTGGTCAGGTGATTCTCCTCCACAATCCGCTGGGTGGCTTCCAGAACCTTGGAGGCGGTTTTGGGGTCCAGCGCGGCAGTGTGCTCATCCAGCAGCAGGAGCTGCGGCTTTTGCAGGGTAGCCATCAAAAGGGTCAGCGCCTGGCGCTGTCCGCCGGAAAGCAGGCCCACCTTGGTGGTCAGCCGATCCTCCAGGCCTAAGTCCAGGGTTTTCAGCATTTCCCGGTATTTCTCTGTATCCGACTTGGGGACACCCCAGCGGAAGACCCGGCGCTTCTGTCCCCGGCGGTCGGCAAGGGCCAGATTCTCAATGATCTGCATGTCGGCAGCGGTGCCGGTCATGGGGTCCTGGAACACCCGCCCCAGGAAGGGGGCACGCTGGTACTCACACAGCCCGGAGATATCCGTCCCGTCGATGAGGATGGAGCCGGAATCCACCGGCCACACACCGGAAACGGCATTGAGCATGGTGGATTTTCCCGCGCCGTTGCCGCCGATGACGGTGCAGAAGTCCCCGTCCTGCAGTGTCAGATTCAGGTTCTGAAGGGCCTTCTTCTCATTGATGGTGCCGGGATTGAAGGTTTTGCATACATTTCTGATTTCCAGCATTTGTCAGCCCTCCTTTCCCAGCCTGGCCGCTTTGGCGTTCTCTTTGGCAAGGCGGCTGAAGGAATTCTTTTTGGCGGATCGAAGGTTGGGCACCGCCAGGAAGATGGCCACCACCACAGCGGTGAGCAGCTTCATGTCATCCGGCGGGAATTTCAGCCAGAGGACAAAGACGTAAACCACATAGTAAATCACACTGCCAAGCACCACAAAGGAAAGACGGACGAAGAAATTCATGTGCTTTCCCAAGAGCGCTTCCCCCAGCACCTCGCCGATGATCACGGCAGCCAGGCCAATGACGATGGCACCGGTGCCCATTTTCACATCAGCAAAGCCCTGGTACTGGGACATGACACCGCCGGACAGAGCAACCAGGCCGTT
The DNA here is from genome assembly GCA_022777455.1 of Clostridiales bacterium. The sequence goes on from JALFGI010000035.1 coordinate 3,845, forward strand.
GCTCAGGGACAAGCCGATGACCTTCATCCGGTTGGTGTTGATGCCCTGGGCCCGGGCCATGTTGCCGTTGATGCCGGTAGCCCGGAGGGCGGAGCCGTGCTCCGTGCCCAGATACAGATAGAGCAGGGAGACCAGGGCAATACATGCGCCAAACACAATCCAGATGGTGCGGGTGAGCAGCTTGGCATTGGAGGTGAACAGGAAGGAAATCTTATTCACATTCACTGCCTGGTTTGCCTTGCCCATGATATTCAGGTTGATGGAATAAAGGGAAATCTGTGTAAGGATGCCGGCCAGGATGTCCGGGATTCCCAGTCTGGTGTGCAGGAAGCCTGTCACCACACCGGCGATCATGCCGGCCAGGAAGGAAGCCAGCAGTGCCAGCTGGGGATTGACGCCCTTCAGCACCAGCATGATGCACACCGCGCCGCCGGTGGCCATACTGCCGTCCACCGTCAGGTCGGACACACCCAGCATCCGGAAGGTCATAAACACACCCAGCGCCAAAATGCCCCAAATCAGGCCCTGGGCAAAACCACCGGGCAGGGCACGCATCAGCGCCGACAGCTTCAGCGAGCCAAAATAGCTGCCCGCCGACGCGAAGAGAGAGTCCAGCATAGGAAAAAACCTCCACTTATAAAAAATACATTGGGGAACCCCCGAAAAAACGGAGGTTCCTCACAGAAAGAATCCCGGCAAGGGGTTGGATTGCCGGGATCCTTGATGCTTCTTCAGAATGGGGAATTACTCGGTTTCGATTGCCACATAGCCCTCGGGCATCTCAAAGCCGATAGCCTCAGCATAGTCGGCATTGTACTTCTTCTCGGGAGAAGCGGCGTAGCCGATGGGCATGGCGGAAACATCCGCGCCATTCACCAGAATCTCGTAAGCCATTTCGCCGCAGACGTAACCGATGTCGTAGTAGCTGATGGACACAGTGGCCAGGCCGCCGGCGCCGCACATGCCTTCCTCACCGCAGATGAGGGGCACACCGGCGGGGGCGCAGATGTTGGAGACGATGGTCATGTTGGAGGCGGCGGTGTTGTCGGTGGGGATGTACATGGCGTCGGCACCCTCA
>JALFGI010000065.1 GCA_022777455.1 Clostridiales bacterium
TCCCCCTATGGGGGAGCTGGCTGCCCCGTTAGGGGCAGACTGAGAGGGCAATGCATTTGCCATTACCTTACTGCGGTACCCTCTCAGTCAGCCTGACGGCTGCCAGCTCTCCCAAAGGGAGAGCCAAGAGGGGCGCTGCCGTATCTGCCCGCCAAATTACAATTTGTCTACATGCGATAAGCGCCCTTGCCATAAAAACCGGCAGCAGCCACTTTGGACTGCTGCCGGATCATTCTTTTTTAGTCCTCTTTTGCCGCCTTTTTGGCTCTGGGCTTTTTGGGGGCGTTGGGGTCCTTGGGGGCCCGGGGCTTTCTGGGCTTCTTGGGCTTTTCTTCTGTGGGAGCTTCCGTCTTGGGGGCTTTGGCTGCCTCTGCTTCCGGGGCGGTTTCCGCCTTGGCTTCCTTGGGGATCTCCTTCAGCACCACGGCGGTGCGGGCGGGCAGGTACAGAGTGATGCTGGAGTTGCCCTTCTCGTCCACCTGGGCGGGGTAGGTAATGTGCTGCACCTGGTCGAAGCCGCCGTATTTGCCATCGTCAGAGCAAAGGGCCACGGTGTAGTCTGCAATGGCGGGCAGGGGAACCTTGATGTCGGTGTAGGAATGGGTGGGGCTGAAGTTGAAGGCGAACATCAGACCCTTCCGGTAGAACACGATCACCTGCTTGTCGGAATCCTTCATCCGAAGATCACCCATGCGCATGGAGAAGATGTCGGCCTCCTTGGTCAGGTGGATCATGTCCTCGTCGAACTGGCCCAGCCACTGGTATTTCAGGAAGCCGTTGTCCCGCAGGCTCCACTGGCGACGGCAGTAGTGGAAGCTCCAGCCGTTGCCCTCCCGGGGGAAGTCGATCCATTCGGGATGGCCGAATTCGTTGCCCATGAAGTTCAGGTATGCCTCGCCGCCGCCGGCCAGGGTGTAAAGCCGGATCATCTTGTGCAGGGCAATGGCCCGGTCGATGGTGGGGTTGTGGATGCTCTTGTCCATGTCGGTGTACATGGCGGCGTCAGCCAGACGGAAGATCATGGTCTTGTCACCCACCAGTGCCTGGTCGTGGCTTTCCACATAGGCCACGGTGTTCTCGCCGGGACGGCGCATGCACATTTCGCACCACATTTTGAAAATATCCCAGAATTCGTCCTTCCGCTCCTTCACGGTGCGCACCCACATATCGGGCAGACCCATGCCCAGGCGGTAGTCGAAGCCGATGCCCCCGTCGGCAATGGGAAGGCACATGCCGGGCATGCCGGACATATCCTCGGCAATGGTGATGGCGTTGGGATTCACCTGGCGAATCAGCTCATTGGCCAGCTGCAAATAGGTGATGGCCTCGGTGTGGGTGTTCATGGAGAAATACTTGTCGTTGGAGGTAAAGTCGGTGCCCAGGCCGTGGTCATGGTACAGCATGGAGGTGACGCCGTCGAACCGGAAGCCGTCGAAATGGTACTCGGTCATCCAGAATTTCAGGTTGCTCAGCAGGAAGTGGATGACGCCGGTCTTGCCGTAGTCAAAGCACTTGGTGCCCCAGGCGGGATGGTCGCCCTTGGCTCCGTCGTGGAAGAACTGCCAGGTGGTGCCGTCGAACATGTTGATGCCCTCGGCGGTGTTCTTCACGGCGTGGGAGTGCACCACGTCCAGCAGCACCCGCAGACCCATTTCATGGGCCTTGTTCACCAGGTATTTCAAATCATCGGGCTTGCCGAACCAGCTGGAGGCGGCAAAGAAATTGGAGACCTGATAGCCGAAGCTGCCGTAGTAGGGGTGCTCCATGATGGCCATCAGCTGCACGGTGTTGTAGCCCGCCTTTTTGATCCGGGGCAGGGTGTAGTCGGCGAACTCCCGGTAGGTGCCCACCTTGCCCTCTTCCTGGGCCATGCCCACATGGGCTTCATAGATGTACAGGGATTTTTCACCCTGGAAATCCTTGTCCGTCCAGGGGAATTCCTTTCGGTCGTCCACAATTTCGGCGGTGAAGGTGATGGTTTTGGGGTCCTGCACCACCCGGCGGGCGTATAGGGGAATGTGCTCCGTGCGGGTCATGTTGGCATCCACCACGGTTTTCACCTTGCAGCCGGGCCACAGGGCGTCATCGCCTTCCAGGAAGATTTCCCAGTTGCCGTTGCCGATGGGCTTCAGAGGATGACTGGTCTGGTTCCAGCCGTTGAAATCGCCTTCCAGGTACAGCTGATAGGCGCTGGGAGCCCACTCCCGATAGTACCAGCCGCCATCCACATGGTGGAAGCCGAAATAATCATGGGCATTGGCAAATTGATTCAAGGTCTGATCGTCGGTCAGAAGCCGCGCCTTGGTGGCACGGTAGAGGAACATCCGCAGGTCGATGTCGCCTGCGAAGGGGGTCAGCTGGGGATTCAGTTCCAGAATACGATACATAATGGGGCTCCTTTCATTTTTCAAAATGCTCATGGATATGGGATTGGATTTTATCTTTGATTTCCGGCAGCTTCCCGGCGTACCTGGCCCGGAGGTTCCGGCGCAGCTCCTCCTGCTGGAGCTGCAGATTGGCCAGTTCCTCCATCAGGTTTCCGTTTGCTTTCAGGAAGTTGTCCATTGGCTCGTGCCTTGCGGGGTAGCCGCCGCTCTGGTAGCGGTCAATCACGATTTGGTAACGCTCCATTGCCTGCTTCACAGCGTCCTGCCAGGAAAGGTACAGCTCTTTGGCTGCGGTTTCACCGATCTCGGCCATTTTTCCGGGATGGGCCAGCAGCTGCTCCAGGCAGGAAAGCATACTCCCGGCATTTTCTTCGATCAAAAGACCGTTCCGTCCGTGGGTGATTCCCTCGGCGGCGCAGCTTCCGGCGATCAGCATGGAGCCCAGGGAGCTGGCGGCGGCCTCCCGCACCACCAGTCCATTGGTGTCAAAGGTGGAGGGGAAAAGGAACAGGTCCGCCCGGCAGTACCAGGCCCGGAGCTTCTCCCGGTCCCGGATGGCCCCGGTGAAGATACATTTTTGGGCAATGCCGCAGTGCTGGGCGTAAGCCACCACTTCGTCGTAATCGGCGCCGGAGCCGATGAATACCATGCGGAAATCATGTCCCTTTGCCAGCAGCATGGTCAGGGCGTCGATGGTGATTTTCAGCCCTTTGTACCACATGATTCGCCCCACAAAAAGGAAAACGGGCACACCGGAGGGCAAATCAAAATCCCCGGTGACCTGGGCAACGGTTTCCTCCGGCACCCGCTGCCGGGGCAGATCCACACCGTTGGGCATGACGACGCATTCCCCCTCGTAGCCCAGGGAGTGCAGGTTTTCTGCCGCCCCCCGGCTCACGGTCCAGACCTCGTCGCAGGCACTGATGTTCTGCACCAAGGCTTTGGTGCTCCCTGCGCGCAGCGGTTTGCTTTTCAGAATGTTGGCGATGTCAATGTCGAATTTGGTGTGGTAGGTCATCACCAGCGGGGCATCCACCACCTGCCGCAGTTCTCTTGCCAGTATGGTGGAGACGATGGGGCAGTGGGAATGAAGCAGGGCGATCTGCTTCCCTGCAAGCTGCCTGGCAATTTCCGGGGAGAAGGGGATACCGGCCATGTAGCCTCCGGTCATTCTCCGAAGATCCAGGCTTGGATAGCGGATGATGGAATAGGGATAATCTTCGTCACTGCTGTCCGGATGGGCGGGGGTGATGACCACGGAATCAAAGCCGGAGTCGGAAATCACCTGGGCATAGTTCTTCACCGCATTTGCCACCCCGTCGATCAGGGGCGGAAAGGAATCATTCAGCAGACATATGGTTGCGGTTTGTGTCATCGTTTGCGTTTCTCCATCATGTTTCGCGTTATTTCGTGCCATATTGTGTTATTCTCCAAAGGCGGATAAGAGCACATATCAAAAATACCACAAAATGCCCATTTCGTCAACCCGAAAACAGAATCGGGGCTGCCCCACACGCGCAGGACAGCCCCAAGAAATTATGGATTGCCGTAATGCTCCTTCAGCCACACCATGGCCTGGCGGTAGCCGTCAAAGCCCTGGCCCTTGATGGTGTGCTTGCAGGCAAGACCGGCGTAGGAAATCTGCCGGAAGGCTTCTCTGGAATCCACATCGGAGATGTGCACCTCCACCGCCGGAATGGATACGGCCTTCAGCGCATCCAGGATGGCCACGCTGGTGTGGGTGTAGGCGGCGGGGTTGATGACAATGCCGTCCACTTTTCCGTAGGCCCACTGGATTTTATCCACCAGGTCCCCTTCGTGGTTAGACTGGTACTGCTCTACTTCCACCCCCAGTTCCTTGCCCCAGTTTTGCAGCATCTGGAGCAGATCGGCAAAGGTGTCCTTTCCATAAATGCCCGGCTCCCGGATGCCGAGGAAGTTCAGATTGGGGCCGTTGATCACAAGAATTTTCATGGTGCGTCCTCCTTATTTCTCCAGCGCGGCGCGAATCTGCGCCAGGGTTTCCTCCACTGTGCCGTCGTTTTCAATCACGGCATCGGCAAAGCGCCGGTACATGGGCTGCCGTGTGGCCAGCATCTGCTGCAGTTTCCCGGTCTGGGACAGGGGCCGTCCTTCGGTGGGCAGCTTGTCCAGGGCCCGGGTGAGCCAAAGGATGGTGCCATTCTGGTGGAGCAGCGGATAGTTCCGCTCCTGGGTCACGCAGCCGCCGCCGGTGGCGATTACAAAACCGCTCTGCTTGCCCAATTCAGCCAGCGTTTCGGTTTCCAGGCAGCGGAAAGCAGCTTCACCGTCGGTGGGGATGATGTCGGTGATTTTCCGGCCTACCCGGGCCTCCAGCGCTTCATCCGCATCCACAAATTGTTTCCCCGTTTCCCGGGCCAGCAGTCTGCCGATGGTGGTCTTGCCGCAGCCGGGCATTCCCACGAGAATGATGTTTTCCATCTGAGCCCGGAGGGCAGCGTGAATCTGCACAATCCGGCTGTCGGGAATTGTTTCCCCTGAGAACCATTCGGCGCTTTCCTTTGCCTGGGCCACCAGCATCCACAATCCGTTCATGGCCACCAGTCCCCGGTTTTCCGCATCCAGCAGAATCTGGGTTCTGGCGGGGTTGTATACCACATCCAGCACGCCTTCCAGCTGGGGGAAGCACCCTAAGTCAATGGGGCTGACGCCGGTGTTGGGATACATGCCCACCGGGGTGGTGTTCACGATCACGGAAGCATTGGCATGGAGGTGGAGGTTGCCATAGTTGTTCTCCCCGGAGCGGGAGATGATGACGACCCTTGCCCCCAGCTCCTGCAGGGCAGCCACTGCGGTATTGGAGGCACCTCCGCTGCCCAGCACCAGGACCTTTTTCCCGCGGACGTCCAATCCGCTTTGCTGCACCAGATACCGGAAGCCGAAATAGTCGGTGTTGTGCCCAACCAGGCTTCCATCTCTCCGGCGGACGATGGTGTTCACCGCCCCCAGCCGCCGGGCAACCGGGGAGAGCTGGTCCAAAAAGGGAATCACGTCTTTTTTATAGGGAATGGTCACGTTCAGTCCCACGAAATTTCCGTTTTTCAGGAATCCTTCCAGCTCTTCCGGCTCCTTTTCAAACAGGGAATAGTCGTAGGAAGCCAATTGCCCGTGAATCTGGGGAGAGTAGCTGTGCCCCAGCTTCCGGCCAAGTAATCCACACTGCATTTATACCACCTCTGTGTAGCTGCCCAGATATTTGAAATCCTCGCAGAAATCCTGAATTTCGCACATGAGCTGCACGAATTCCTCGGAGTAGATGGAGGTCTCCAAATCGAAATAGAACATGAACTCGAATTCCCGGTCCGGCAGGGGACGGGACTCCAGCTTGGTCACGTTGATACCCAGCGTGTAAAGTCTTGCCAACACCTTGTACAGGGCGCCGGGCTTGTGGTTCAAAATCATCATGATGCTGGTCTTGTCCGAGCCGGGGTAGATTTCCAGATTTTTGCTGATGCAGATGAACCGGGTGCGGTTGTTGCCCTTGTCCTGCACGCTGGAGGCGATGTTCTGCAGCCCATAGAGCTGGGCACAGGACCGGCTGCTGAGGGCGGCCACGTCCTTCCGTCCGGACTTTGCCACCATTTCCGCCGCCACCGCCGTGTTGGCAACTGCCGACACATTCACCCCCGGGAGCTTGCTTAAAAATCCGGCGCACTGGCTGATGGCCTGCTCGTGGGAGTAAATCTCCTTGATGTCCTCCAGCCTGGCACCGGGATTCACCAGCAGATTGTGATCCACTTTCAGCCGGAAGGTGCGGACGATGGAGAAATTGTGCTGAATCATCAGATCGTAAACCTGATTCACGGACCCGGCAGTGGAGTTTTCAATGGGAAGAATGCCATATTGGCACATGCCTTTTTCGATGGCGGAGAACACGGCATCGAAATTCTTGAAATACATAATCATGGGGTTCTTGAAAATCTTTTCACAGGCCAGCTGGGAGTAGGCTCCCTCCACACCCTGGCAGGCCACCATGGCGGATTGGGGGAAAAGCCTGGGTGTCTTCTCAATGGCCTGGGTGATTTCCTGATACAGCGGGGTCTGATTCCCGTTGCGCTTGGCCTGGTAGCTGCGGCTCAGCTCGAAGATGGTGGAGTAGAGGATTCGGGTGTAGCCCGCCATCTCCGGCCCGGCCTTCTGGGCCACCTCCTGCAAAATTTCCCGCTCCCGGGCGGGGACGAAGATGGGAAGATTCCGTTCCCTTTTGTAGTCTGCCACCTTGGCGGAGACCTCCATCCGGGCGCGGAAAAGCTTCACAAGCTCCTGATCAATTTCGTCAATTTCGGCTCTCAGTTCGGTGATATCCATGAGGCTCCTTCTTCCTTCTGTTTCACATTTTCAGTTTCCATTGCGGTAAATTGTAATTTGGCGAACCGGAATTGCCGCACCCCTTGGCCCCCCCTATGGGGGAGCTGGCTGCCCCGTTAGGGGCAGACTGAGAGGGCAGAATGGTTTCATTTCGAATGCTATGTGCTATTATCTTACTGCGGTACCCTCTCAGTCAGCCTGTTCGGCTGCCAGCTCTCCCAAAGGGAGAGCCAAGAGAGGCGCTGCCGTATCTGCCCGC
>JALFGI010000075.1 GCA_022777455.1 Clostridiales bacterium
ATATGCCGGTGTATGTGACGTTGCGTTTATTCTGGTTGGTTCAGTACAGTGTGATCGCGCTGATGACCCTTGCGTTTCTGAAAGGAACCTGTAAAAACAGATTCCTTCCCTACCTGGGAACCCTGATGTTTGTCGGGGCAAAATTTTTTGTGGGAGCATCCTATTTGCGCTATGGATCAACCCTTCCGCAGGAATTTGGGATGCTGTATATTCTCCCGTCCATTTTTTTCGCGTTGGAATTCTTTCGGGCGAGAAAGGAAGAATTGGAGGTGGGAATCAACCGCATCCGCTGTACCTCATCCTGGCTATTGCTGGGATTCGCCATGAGCTTTTCTCTGACCTTGTCATCCCACTTTTACGATACGATCATCGCAGGCGTCATTTGCCTGGGGATCGCGGTTGCATACGGGTACTGGTTCTGGCGGAAAGAATATTTTTTCCGCGTGATGCTGGCAGGCATTCTGAGCATCCTGATGGCGTTTCTTCCCATGGCTGCGGCCTTTCTCACCGGAAAATCCCTGCAGGGATCCATGTACTGGGCCATGGGTGTGATCGGACTGAAAGACTATACGGTTTTGATCTTTCGGATTATCTGCATCACAGTCGTGGCTGCCACGGTGGGCGGGGTGCTCCTGGTGGTTCGGGGTATTCGAAAGGGAAAGCTCTCCTTTCGGGAAGATCGGGAAGTGCCGCGGCACTCTGTGTTTGGGAAGCTGATCCTTCAGCTTTCCGGCCTGGCGCCCCTGGCGGCGATCTTGCTGATCGGCTGGAAATACCGGCAAACGATCCTGTGGGACTGCCAGCGGTACGCATTTGCCCTGCCGGATATGCGCTGGGTCTTGTACGGCTTTTGCGCGGCGGTGGCGGTCGGGCTGCTCCAGCGGTACCTGATCGACCCCATGCGTGGCGCCGGGCTTCTGGCCATGGTGACCGCTGAGATCCTGCTGGGACTGGTGCTGGTCAGCGGTTCACTGGGTTGGCCGATGCTGATGGAGCCTTCCCGGACGAGCATCTATTTTGCGTATCTGATCCCGGTGCTCCTTGTGATGACGGCGGCCGGTGCGGTGAATTGCCTGCTGCTTGCCCGGCTCCCGGAGGTCCAGAAGACGATCAGTCTGATTCTGACTGTGCTGGTCATATTCTTCGGGATCGGCGGTGACTATGTGCGGGGGTCTTTTGGCGGCGGCCAGTTGGAAATGAATGAGTCGATTCTCTGCACCACGAACATTTTAAAGGACAACGAGGGGAAAAATAATACCTGGACCATTGTATCTGCCAACGATGAGTACCGTATGGTGGAGAAGTACGGACGGCATACGGAGACCATCGAGTTTTTGGAAGACATGGAATACTGGAATCGGAACAAGGAAGTAACGATTCACACGGAAAAGGTCTATTTTTATATTGAAAAGAAACCTCTGAACTATGCCGGCGGATATATAGGATCGATTCCGGAGGTGTCCGAGGAGCAAGCGCAGCAGCCTCTTCCCGAGAATTCCGGCCTTTCGGCCTATAGCGGAGTGAACCGCTCTGTGACCATGTCCAGAATGTACTACTGGGCGCAGAAGTTTATGGAACTGTATCCAAATGAAGTGAAAGTTTACTATGAAAACGACAGGTTTGTCTGCTATTATCTGGAACAAAATGTATATCGCCTGTACAATTTTGCAATTGATTACGGCTACAACTAAAGTTCATTGAAAGCAGAAGACGGAGTAAGCTATGGATATCATGCTTGTAGGCGGCGTGTCGCCTATGACAAAAAGGCTTTCATTAAAACTGTATAAAGAAGGGCACAGGATCTATGTGTTATCGGGGGACCGGAATCCTTCCAACCGCTATGAGCATGCATTCGATCGATACAATTTTTCCTATGACAGTGCTTCGGTCGAAGAGGTGTTCCAAAGTGTCAATCCGGATGTGACAATCTTGCTCGGCGCGTTTGACGGTAATTTGCCCGGGGAAAATCCCAAGCAGGAGGCCGTCGAGTACGCGGCAGGCCTGCAGAACATTTTGGTTTCTTGGTCCGCGCTGGAGAAAGGGCGGCTCATCTTCCTGTCCTCCGTGGAGGTGTATGGAGACTCTTATCACATCCCGGTGACGGAAGAGGTTCGGCCGGTCCCCAGAGGAATCCGCCCACTGATGCTTTTTCAGGCGGAAGAAAGCTGTAGGTTTTATCAGGAGCAGTTGAAAAAGGATGTTGTGATTCTGCGTCTGGACAGGCTGCATGATGTTCCGAAAGATAAAAAAGAAGCGGCTTTGGGCGTGTGCCAGAGAAAGTGTCTGGAAGCTATTGGGAATAGTACTGTTACGTATCGGCGCAATTATCAGTACGGGCTTACTTATATAGGCGATGCGGTGGAGAGCATCTATCAGCTGGCGACCTGTCCGAGCCACAGGTACGGACTCTATCATATTTCCTCCAGCGAAGCGTACTCTGAATTGCAGATTGCAGATGCCATCGAAAAGAATCTCGGAAGTGAATTGGACAAGCTCGATAATACGCGGGAGGAGCAGCGTTCCGTTATCCTGTCCAACGAACGGCTTAAGGGGGAATTCGGATTTAAGGTCCGGTGTGAGCCGGAAGAGACAATCCGAAAGACACTCCAATATATGAAGAGGCACAGCGGACGTTTTCTGGATTCTTCCCATACAGGCTGGGATATCTGGCACAGGCTTTATTTTAAAATGATCGGGCTGTTTGGCGCTCTGGTGCCGTATCTGGAAAATCTGGTGCTATTTATTCCGTTTTTCATGCTGAATAACCGTGCCACAGACAGCCAGTATTTTTCCAAGATTGATTTTTATCTGCTCTATGTGCTGCTGTTTGCGGTGGTGCACGGACAACGACAGGCCACCTTTTCCGCCTTCCTGGCCATGGGAGGGTATGTGTTTCGGCAGATGTACAATCAGTCGGGAATTGCTGTGGTAACAGATTACAATACATATGTGTGGATCGCTGAAATCTTCATTTTGGGGCTGGTGGTAGGCTACATGAGAGATCAGCTGGTCTTCATGAAGGAAGAAAAGGACCAGGAAATCGACTTCCTGTCGGAGCGCGTGACAGATATAACCGACATCAATGACAGCAACCTTCGCGTCAAGAAGGGGCTGATCACGCAGGTAGTGAACTATGATTACAGCCTTGGCATGGTTTATGATCTGATAGAGCAGCTGGAAGCAGACCACCCGGACCAAATGATGTTCCATGCCCTCACCCTGATTCGGAATATCATGGATTGTCAGGATGTTGCACTTTACCGTGTTGACAATGGAAATTATGCCAGATTATTTGGACATACCTCGGAAAAAGCCTGTTCTATGGGTCGTACGGTATATCTTCCGGACAAAGAACCCCTTTTTGAATCGTTTTCCAGGCAGGAAGTGTATCTGAACCGAACGATGGACCCGGCGTATCCGATGATGGCATACTGTATTTCTGAAGGCAAAAACATGGAAATGATGCTCCTGCTTTGGAGTATTCCCTTTGAGCGAATGACGATCGATGAGTCTAACCGTCTGATTGTCATCAGCAAGCTGATTCAAAAGGAGGTAAAGAGGACCGCGGCATATCTGGACCTCCTGCGAAAGGAACGGCATCAGGATGATAGTCCGGCCCTGCATGCGGAGGAATTCGAGGAACTGGTCAATATCTACCGTGAGGCGGGCAAGAAGAACCTGACGGAGTATGTTTTGCTGCGGGTTGTCTCTGCCCGATTGGATATGGAAACAGCGGGAATAGTAGACATTTCGAAGATGCTTCGCGTAACGGACTATTTCGGGTATCGCTATGATGGCGGCCTCTATATCCTGCTCACCAGTACAGGGGGGAAAAACTGTGGTTTTATGCAGAAAAACTTGGAGGAGAAAGGCATCTGCACCGTGATCAGTGAGGAGATAGGCGCATGACACGCAGTGGGATCATCTTTTTGATCGTTCTGATCTTGAATGCGCTGATTGCAATTGGGTATCTGCTCTGGTATCTGATTTTCAAAAAAGAGCAAGATCATTCCGTACAGTTTGTGATCCATACGGTGGTCATGCTGATTTGCCCGATTGTTGGAATTCTATATTTCCTGTTTGCTTTTTTGAAGTATCGCTTCTTAAAGCTGGGCGAAAGAGACCTCTCAGATGTTGAGTTCAGCAAGAAACGGCATGTGGCGAGAGTAAAAGCCGACGAGAAACGGGAACGGAACATTGTGGCAATGGAAGAAGCCATTCTTGTGTCAGACCAGGAAAAGAAGCGCACGAACATGCTGAATATCCTTCTGGGAGAGACAGGGGAGTCTTTTTCTGCGATTGCGCAGGCCTTGGATAGTGACGATTCAGAGGTTGCGCATTATGCGGCATCCTTCCTGCAGAGCAAGATGGATGCGTTTCGTGAAACTGTGAGAAAAAAGCAGCGGTTCATCGAAGCGGGCGATATCAAAGAGGAAGCATGTCAGAAACAGGTTTTAGAGCTGATCCGGTATATGGACCAAATGTTGAAACAGAATGTATTCACGCAGGTTGAGCAGCTGGATTACGTGGAGCAGATGGAGCAGCTCTGCGAAAAACTGTATCAGAACGAAAGGAGTCAATTCGCGCCGGACTGCTATGAATGTATCTTAGGCAGAACGATGGGGCTGAGAGAATACGACAAGGCGGAGCTGTGGGCAAATCGTTTTTGCGAGCAGTATCCGGACCACCTGTCATCTTTCACGCTCAGATTGAAGCTGTATTTTGAGACCAGCCGGAAGGATCGATTCTTTGAGGTGCTGGATGAATTGCGGGCGTCCACAGTCGTTGTGGATCATCAGACACTGGAGCTGATCCGCATGATGCAGCAATAGAGAAGAACGAACGGCACGGAAAGGAGGAGAGAAATGCTGTCAAAACGGAATTTTGTGATGATGATGACCATGATTATCGTTGTGCTGGTACTTTTTCTCTCCTCTGTCGCATTGAAAGAGTATTTTAATGACTATGATGTCAATCACGCGGCGGAAACAGAGATCATTGAACAAAAGGAGCACAAGCCTGATCCGACGGGGCAACAGGTTTTATATGTTGGGACGATGGAGAATGGTTACTATCGTGCCATCCAAGAGTGGGCGGAATATCGCAACAACTCCCTGCGGGTATTCTCATCTCTGAGCGCGGCGGATAGAATCCTTCGGACAAATGAGGAGAAAAAAGCCTATGTGCTCATAGATGGAGAATTGCTTGCAGATGACCCGGAAGCCGCAGCGGAAAAGCTGTCTCAATATGTGGAGCAGGGCGGCGTTGTGATTTTTTACCGGCTGCCTGCCTACCGGGTGATCGAAGGATGCAGAGACTTACAGAATCTTCTCGGCATTCAGCGTCTGCGTGGGGAGTCGGTTCAATTACAGGAGATTCGCCTTTTTGGCGGATTCCTTCTGGGCGGAGAGACCCATTATTTGTTTGAAGGTGTAAAAGACCCTGAGCTTGTGGATCTGGACAGGGAGGTACCGTGGTACGACATTTCCTCCCGAACAAAATCTTATATGGTCGGCTTCCTCACGGAGGAGGAGAAGAGTGCCGCGGGCCTGAACAATGAAGATATGCCCGCCATCATCTGGAGAAGCAATATGGGAACCGGCTCGGTATTTGCGGTGAACGGGGACTATATGAAGGGGGAAACTGCGCTAGGAATCCTGGACGCCATGCTCTATGAGGCAGAGGATTACGCGCTTTATTCGGTGGTAAATGCGCAGAATCTCTCTTTTGCAGGCTTCCCGGACCTGACGGTGGAGAATGAGGACACCATGGCAGAGACTTACGGTATGACGACACAGCAGTTTTGCCGGGATATTCTATGGCCCTCCCTGGTGGCAAGTACACAGAAGGGGAACTGGAAGGGGACCGCGTTTGTGTCCGTAAAACAGAGCGATCAGTCTCAAAACGAACCGAATGAAAACGATTTGATCGATTATCTGAAATTTTTTAATGAAGAGACAACAGAGGCGGGAATATCACTGGGCCGCATAGAAAGCTCGGATTTGCGGGCGTCGGTGGAAGATGAATATAACACCTTAAAAAGCTGGGACCTGAATTATGTTTTTGCGGGCGGATACGTCCGAAAGGAGAACCAGGAGAAGCTCGCCGCGCTCATCGACGGAAATGGACAAATGGATTTTTTTCAGGACCTGCGCACGGTTGTAGGAGAATATGAAACAGATCAGCAGATCCTGTCATGGATGACCGACAGGATCACACTTCAAAACGCGACAACAAATGCCTACATACACAGCTATCAAGACAGTCTGAGACTGAAAAGCCTGGAGACGGCACTTGGCTACAGCAATATTCTGGTCGATATATACCGGGTATTGTGGCCGGAAACCAGTGAAGACGGATGGGAACATGTAGCGGAGAAGATGTCGTCCAATGTGGATACATACTGGAAACCATTTTCCGCATTTGAGAAGACAACGATTAGTCAGAGTGACAGCAGAGTTCGTAATTTCCTGAACGGAAGTGTGGAAAGCACCAGAACCGGAGATCAGATTTCGATTCAGACTGCCGGTTTTACCGGGGATGCGTATCTTCTGCTCAGGACGCATGACGAGGTCGTGGAAACCATGACCGGCGGAACATGGAAAGAGGTGGAGGAGAATACATATCTTCTGCAGCTGACGTCCGAGGAGGCTTCTGTGACACTCAGACCAGAGAAAGAACTCTACTATCAAGAATAACCAGCGAAGAGGTGCGATGATGCGAATCTGTATCATAGCAGAGGGAAGCTATCCTTATGTGGTCGGCGGCGTATCCGGGTGGATTCACAGCATGATCAAGACGTTTCCGGAGTACGAATTTATTCTGCTTACGATCATAGCAAACCGGGGTATGAGCGGAAAATTCGCCTATGAGCTGCCGGAGAATGTGACAGAGGTCCATGAGCTTTACATGGAGGACGCGGACTGGGGCGCCGTCAATAAAAGACGCAAGAAGCGGTTGAATCTGAAAGAATATCATGCGCTGCGAAGCCTGGTGCTGGACCATGAGGTGGAGTGGGATGCGATGTTTGATTTCTTCCGGGATAACACCGTATCCATCAATGAGCTTCTGATGGGAGAGGATTTTTACCATGCGGTATTGGATTGCTATAACCTGAAGTACCCCGATATCGTATTTTCGGATTTTCTGTGGACAATGCGCTCCATGTACCTTCCGCTCTTTCTCGCCATGTCTATGGAGATCCCGGAGGCGGATGTATATCACGCGGTAGCAACCGGATATGCGGGCCTTCTGGGCTGCATGGGAAAGCATTTTTACAAAGGACAGTTCATCCTGTCAGAGCATGGAATCTATACGCGCGAGAGAGAAGAAGAACTGATCAAAGCGGAGTGGGTACAGCTTCTCTATAAGAAAATTTGGATTCAGCAGTTTAAAAAGATGTCTCAGGTGGCGTACGATAAGGCGGATGTTGTAACCAGTCTTTACCAGCATGCAAGAGAGCTGCAGATTGAGCTGGGATGCCCGCCGGAAAAGACGATGATCACACCCAATGGAATTGACTATCGGAAACTGGAGGATCTGCCCGGCGTTCCGCCGGAGCATGAGGGATATATCCATATCGGGGCCATTCTCCGTGTGGCGCCGATCAAAGACGTAAAAACGATGATTCAGGCATTTGCCTACGCAAAGAAACGCTGTCCCAAGCTGAAATTGTGGATCATGGGACCGTATGATGAGGACCCGGACTACGCGGCGGAATGCTTTAAGATGGTCGAGATCATGGAGATTCCGGATATCGAGTTTACAGGCAGAATTCAGGTTGCAGACTATCTGGGATGGATGGATATGACGATTCTGACCAGCATCAGTGAAGGGCAGCCGCTGACCATTCTGGAGAGCTTTGCGGCACGCGTGCCGGTCATCGCAACGGATGTGGGCAACTGTAGAGGCCTGCTGTATGGCGAGGATGATACATATGGAAAAGCGGGGGTCCTGACCCATATCATGAATATTGAGGAGATCGCAAATGCCATGGTTTACCTGGCGGAAAACGTGTTGGTACGCAAAACAATGGGTGAGGTCGGTTATCAGCGCCTGATGCGAAAATATAAGATCGAAGACATGAAAGAGAAGTATGGCCGGATTTATCAGACAGCGGAACAGAGGATGAATCCGGCACAAGAAGAAAAACGGGAAAAAGATAGGGCAGCAATAGCCTATCACGCGGAGAGGGAAAGACAATGGCAGGAATTGGTGTAAAGCTGAACCAGATTTATCAAAAGAATACGATCACTACCGATCTGGTCGGCTTTTTTTACAGCACGGTCGTGACCATTGCGCCGCTTCTTGTTGTGATCATCAATCTCATGCTGATGCAGAAGGTGCTGCATTTCAATACGGTTTCATACATCAATCGGGAAATCTTTTCCTGCACGATTTTGTATGTGTTTATCTTCTCTCTGCTGACGACTTCGCCGTTTAACGCGGTGCTGTCCCGCTATATGTCAGACGTCATTTTTGAGGAACGGTATGAGGATGTGCAGCCCTGTCATCGAGTGGGGCTGTTGACCAATCTTTGCTTTAGCTGTCTGTTTGCGATTCCGTTTTGCTTCTGGGAGCATCTGGTCGGCGGGGTGCCCATTTATTATGTGTTCACTGGATACTGCTGCTTTGTCAGCCTGGTGATCGTATTTTACAATATGCTGTATTTGTCGATCTGTAAGGAATACAGATTGATCTCCCTCTATTTTCTGGTAGGAATGGTAACGGCCTTCCTGCTGTCCGTCTTTCTGCGGTATGTGTGTGGGGTCAGCATTACATACAGTATGCTTTTGTCGCTGACCGTGGGCTTTTTTCTCGCCGCCGTGCTGGAATGGGCGAAGATCCATCAGTTTTTTCCGGACAACAGCGAGGAATATCGGAGAGTATTCCAGTATTTTCGGCAATATTGGCAGCTGATCCTGATCAATTTCCTATACACACTGGGCTTGTTCATCCATAATTTTGTGTTCTGGGGAACCGACATGGCGATGCATCTGGTGAACACCTTTGTGTGTAATCAGCCCTATGACATGGCGACCTGTCTGGCTATGTTTACCAACATCTCGGCCAGCGTGATCTTCATTTCAAGGGTGGAGATGTATTTTCACAAACGCTATCGGGATTATGCGGACGCTGTGTTCGGCGGACGCGGCATTGACATCCGCAACACCCGGCAGCGGATGTTCCGGCAGCTTGGAAGCGAATTGGTGACCTTGGTGCGGCTGCAGTTTATTGTTTCAGTCGTGGTCTACCTGCTTTTTGTGATTTTCCTCCCGAGAATCGGCTATGCAGGCATGGTTATGCGGATTTATCCTATGGTGGCAGCCGGATATTTTGTCCTGTTCCTGATGTACGCGGAGATCATTTTCCTTTACTATTTTGAAGACCTCAATGGCGCATTGTTCACGGCCATTGGCTTTTGCGTAAGTACACTGCTCGGCAGTCTGATTGCAGTGCATCTAAGCGCGATCTTCTATGGCATTGGAGTCTGGGTCGGCGCTGTGATCGGATTTACTGTGGCCTATATCAGACTCCGGTGGTTGGAGAAACATCTGGATGAGCACATGTTCTGTAGAGGCAATGTCATGAAGCGGGCAAAAGGGATCAAACCGGAGCCGAAGGTATTGGACCCGGAGCAAAGAACCATCCTGAGGAAAGCCCGAAAACAGAAGAAAGGGAGCCAGAGCGTTCTATATGCAGGAAGCAGGTGCAGTGGAAAACGAAAGGCTGTGCGTCAGTTCACCGGGGAGTTGAGAGACGACAGAGGCGTGAAAAAGCTGTTGTTTGTGATCAATACGCTGGGATGCGGCGGCGCCGAGCGGGCCATGCTGGATCTGTTTGCCGTATTGGAGCCGGAGAAATATGAGATCTCCCTGCTGGTCCTGACGGGACAGGGAGAATTAAGGAAGGAATTGCCGAGCTATGTGCGGCTGCTCAATCGGGATTATCAGAGTGTATCCGTGCTTACCAAAGAAGGACGAAAACTTCTGAGAAAGCGTGTCCTGCGGGCCGGAATCGGAAAAGGCCTGTTCCTGCGGAGAGCGGGCTATTTGCTGAAAAACGCATGGCAGATGTGCAGACGCGGGAAAATCCTGCCGGATAAGCTATGCTGGCGGCTGCTTGCCGACGGAGCGCTGCGGGTTGAGGAAGAATATGATCTGGCGGTTGCTTATCTGGAAGGCGGAGCTACTTATTATGTCGCGGATCATGTCCGTGCCAGGAAAAAGGCGGCGTTTGTCCATATTGATTACGGAAAAGCGGGATATACAAGAGCATTGGACTTGGAGTGTTACAGGAACTTTGACAGGATATTTACCGTTTCTGACGAGGTAAGGGAGCATTTTCTGGAGGTGTACCCAGAATATGAGCAGAAGGTCTCGGTGTTTCACAATCTCGTAAATCGGGAAAGAATCCTGAAGCTGGCGGATCGGGGAACCGGATTTTCGGATGGTTTTCAGGGATACCGGCTCCTGACGATTGGGAGACTGACCCGGCAGAAGCGGTATGACATCGCGATTCAGGCCATGGCCTTGTTGAAGGAACAATGCACTGTGCCGGTTCGGTGGTATGTTCTGGGAGAGGGCGACCTTCGGGATAGCTTGGAACAGCAGATCAAAGCTGCCCATCTGGAGCATGACTTTATCCTTCTGGGTGTTCAAACGAATCCATACCCGTACTGTAAGAACTGTGATATTTATGTACATGCTACCGGGTTTGAAGGAAAGAGTATCGCGATACAAGAGGCACAGACCCTTAAAAAACCGATCCTTGCGACGGACTGTAGCGGAAACAGGGAGCAGATCATCGATGGGATAGACGGACGCCTGTGCCAGCTGTCGCCGGAAGCGGTCAGCGAACAGCTTCTCTGGATGATTCGCCATCCGAAAGAATGCAGACTTTATGGGGAAGCGGCTGGAAAAAGAGTGCTGTATCATACAAAAGGACTGGAGGAGTTCCTCGCACTATTGGATGCTCCGACCAATGAGAGAGAGAAAAACCATGAGAGTTTTGATTATTATACCAGCGTATAATGAAGAGAAAAGCCTGAAAAGAGTGATGGAGCATCTGAAGGCCGTCTGTCCTCAGCTTGACTACCTGATCATCAACGACGGTTCCACCGATCGGACAAAAGCGATCTGCATCGAAAATCAGTATCATGTGATGCACTTTCCTGAGAATCAGGGACTGACGAAAGTCATACAGACGGGAATGCGTTATGCACTGGAGCGGGATTATGATGCGGCTTTGCAGTTTGATGCGGATGGCCAGCATTTGCCGGAATACATAGAGAGCATGGTCAGCCTGATGGAAGAGACCGGATGCGATATTGTGATCGCCTCCCGCTTCAAAGACGGAAAAATGCCGTTCCGGCTGCGGACTCTGGGCGAGAAGCTGATCTCTGCTGCCATCCGGCTGACAACGGGACAGAGTCTGACCGATCCGACCAGCGGTATGCGGCTGTACGGGAGAAGGATCATCCGCCAGTTCGCAAGAGATTCAAGTTGTGCACCGGAGCCGGATACGATAGCCTACATGGTCCGAATGGGGGCAAATGTGCAGGAAGTGAAGGTTGAGATGGAAGATCGAAAAGAGGGGAAAAGCTATTTGACTCCCGTCAATGCAACCAAGTATATGATCAAAGAGCTTTCCGCCATTCTGATCTTTCAGTGGTTTCGCGGAAAAGAGAACATAGCGAAGGGGCCGGACAATACGCAAAGGCCGGAATTTCGTGAGCTGGAAAGCGTTGGCGGAGGCAGAAAGCTGTGAGAAAGAAGATCTGCTTTTTTTCCGGGGATATCACGCGCAGCGGAGGAACAGAGCGCGTGGCCATCCAGCTTGCCAATGCTCTGAGGAAGGATCACACCTATGAGATCTGTTTTCTCAGCCTGAC
>JALFGI010000079.1 GCA_022777455.1 Clostridiales bacterium
GAGGCCTTCTTGCTTCCGGGCAGGTTGATAATCAGGCTGCGGCCCCGGATGCCCGCAGCGCTGCGGGACAGACACCCCTTGGGGGTGATCTTCATGGACTCCGCCCGCATGGCTTCGGGAATGCCAGGGGTGAGCCGCTCCACCACTTCCAGCGTGGCTTCCGGGGTAATATCCCGGGGAGAGAAGCCGGTGCCGCCGGTGGTCAGCACCAACGCAATACCCAGCTCGTCGGCACATTTGTAAAGCGCCGCTTTGATCATCTCCGGTTCGTCGGGAACCATGGTGGTATATGCCACTTCAAATCCCTTTTCTGTCAGAATCCGGCACAGGTTTGGTCCGCTGGTATCCTCCCGCTCGCCGCGATAGCCTTTGTCACTGACGGTAATCACCGCTGCTGTATAGCTCATTTTCCTTCCTCCCGAATATAATCTCCGTGGACACCGCCGGTTTTGGAAAGCAGCCGGATGTCCGTAATCACCATGTCCTTCTGTACGGCCTTGCACATATCGTACACCGTCAGCGCGGCGGTGGATACGGCGGTAAGGGCTTCCATTTCCACGCCGGTTCTGCCGTCGCAGGAAACCGTTGCACGGATTTCCACACTTTTTTTGCCTTCATCCAAAGACAGCTCCAGATTGATGCCGTCCATCACAATGGGGTGGCACATGGGAATCAAGTCCGGGGTACGCTTTGCCCCCATGACCCCGGCAATCTGGGCAACCGTCAGCACATCGCCCTTTTTCATGCCGCCGCTTTGAATCAGCCCAAAGGTATGGGCATTTACAAGCACACGTCCGGCGGCAACGGCAATGCGCTGAGAAATGGGCTTTTCGCCCACGTCCACCATTTTTGCCCGGCCTTGCTCATTAAAATGAGTAAAATCCGACATAATCAGCCTCCAATTTGATTCATGTTTCGCCCCGCCTGGGAGCGATGAACGGCATCCAGATCCCCATGCCAGGCAGGCTTGTTCCGGATTGCCTTTTCCAGTTGACTCCGCATCCCTTCAAAGTCCAGCCCCTTCAGGGCGTACTCCACATTGGAGTGGAGGCAGGGCTTTGCCTTGCCGTCCGCCGTCAGGCGGATGCGGTTGCAGTCCCCGCAGAAATGGGCGCTCACCGGACTGATCAGTCCGATATTGCCCTGTGCCCCCGGCAGACGATAGAGCTTCGCCACGCCGCCGTCGGGCGCGGCAGGCACAGCATCCGGGAGCTTTTCCAGTACCCTGGTATAAGGGATGTAAGCAGAGGAATCAAAATCTCCGCTGTCGTACATGGGCATCATTTCAATGAATCGCATATCCACAGGATATTTCTTTGTCAGCTCTGCCAGCGGCACGATTTCATCGTCGTTGAAGCCGCCCACCAGAACGGCATTGATTTTGATCTTCTCAAAACCGGCGTCCATGGCGGCGTGAAAGCCCTCCCAGAAGGTTTCCAGATCACCAATCCGGGTGATGTAAGCATACTTCTCCGGGTTCAGGGTGTCAAGACTCAGATTCAGTCGGCGCACCCCGGCTTTGTGCAGCGGTTTTGCCAATTCCGGCAGCAGGATTCCATTGGTGGTCACGCAGACCTCCCGGATCCCTTCCACCGCCGCTGCCCGGCGGCAGATGGAAACAATATTCTTTTTTACCAGCGGTTCGCCGCCGGTAATGCGCAGCTTGGTAATACCCAGAGACGCTGCAGCCTCCACCGCCTGAATCATCTCGTCCTCGGTGAGCATATCGCCGTGGTTTTTCTTGCACACGCCCTCCGCCGGCATACAGTACCGGCAGCGCAGATTGCACAGCTCCGTGACGGAGATTCGCAGATAGGTGATGCTGCGTTCAAATTGGTCAATCATCTGTGTTTCCTCATTGTTTCCCAAGCGGTTAATCCAGCTTGTATTGCTTCTGAAAGCACGCCCTCCACCATGGGGTGAACGGTATTACAGTTGCCGCACAGGTGCAGCCAGGCTGGGTTCCCCAGATTGGCTGTCAATGTTCGCTCCGGGCGTAAACCCACGGCAATGAGCAGGGTTTTGCACGCAATCCATTCCCCACCGGACAGGCGGCAGCCCTCCAAATGCGGCTGTCCCTGAACCTCTGTGACCGTCTGAGCGCAGATGAGACGGATCGGATAGTCCTTCAGACACCGCTGGTTTCTCACCAGACCACCGCAGCGTTCCCGCTGTTCCACCACTGTAACAGCAAGACCCGCCTGCGCCAACTGATGGGCCATAATCAGTCCCAGATCGCCGCTGCCCAGAATCACAGCAGGCCCTTCCGGGACAAATCCATGCAAATTCATCATTTCCTGCATCTGCCCGGCGGTGTAAACACCCTTCGGCCGGGTGCCTGCAATGGGCAGCGCTCCCATGGGAATCTCCCGACAACCGGTAGCTAAAATCAGCTGGGAAAAGGAGATTGTCCGCCCGCCGGACAGGTGGGCAATTCTGGTTTCGTCCACGGACAGAACGGTGGTGCTTCCAATCACCGTCACATCCTTTGGGAAGCCCAGCAGGAGCCGGCTCGCATATTCGATTCCCGTCAGCTTTTTGCCAAAGCCCCGGTGGGAGCATTGCAGCAACACCCCGCCCAGAGAGGGCTTCCGATCCACAATGGCAGTGCTGCTGCAGCCGGCCTCACAAGCGGCTTTTGCGGCGGCAATTCCGGCAGCGCCCCCACCGATGATCAGCAGGTCATAGTGTTCCATTGTGATATCCTTCCAGAATGGTTTCGATGGCAAAGCTGCACCGGCTTCCCTGACAAGGCCCCATGCCGCTGCCTGCCCGGCGTTTCACGCCATCCACTGTGGATGCACCCCGCCGGATGGCTTCCAGAATTTCACTGCGGGTAATCCCCTCACACTGGCAGATAATCTCCGCATCGTCGGATTTCGGAATCGCCTGACGATGAGGACTGAAATCAGGATTGGGACGTGCGTTCAGAAATTCTGCGGCTTTCCCGGCAATATACATACCCAATTCATTGGCACAGGTCAGCCCCGGGGTCTTGATGCCGATGAGACTGTAAAATCCGGGACCGGGGTTTTCGATACAAAAGTCATGCAGGCTCTCGCTCTTTTCCCGGTACGGGTTGGGGCGAACGGCGGCAAAGGAACGGATGACCTGTGCCAGATCCAGTTCGGGAAGCAGCTCCTTCGCTGCCCTGTGCAGTTCCTGGAGGCCCTCCGGTGTGGTGGCGAAGGGGGTCCCAATTTCTTTCCGCACGCCGCTGATCAGCAGATTCCCTTCGGCACAGGGAACCGCGGTAATGCCTTTGCCGCAGCTCTGAGCCTGATGGAAGATGATCCGCCGGGGCTTTTGGGCAATTTTATCCAGCACCAGATATTCTGCACCGTCCCAGTGAAGCCGGGTTCCCGGCGGAAACAGCAGCTCCTGCACCCGGTCTGCAAACAGTCCGGCGCAGTTGATTACCACTTTACACGCGATGGTTTCTGTCGAGGTTTTCAGGAGGTAACCGGCGTCTGCTTTCTCAATGCCTGTAACGGCGGTATTCAGCATGGGCACAGCCCCATTATCCACGGCATTGTCATAGGCGGCAATGCCCAAAAGCCAGGGATTCACCGTCCCGGTGGAGGGCGCGTACAACGCCCCGGCCACTCCGGGTTTCAGCATCGGCTCCATGGCTTCCGCTTCCTGGCCGGTCAACAGATGCAAACCCGGCACGCCGTTGCGAAGGCCTTCGCCCAGCTTTTTTTGCAGCTTCGGAAGGGACCTAATATCATAGGTCACCAGCAGAGAACCGCAGCGGGAGAAGGGAACCTCCAATTCCTGACATAGCCTGTCAAAATTCTCATTGCCCCGCACCGTCATCTTCGCTTTCAGACTGCCGGGCTTGTTGTCATATCCGGCATAGACCACGGCGCTGTTGGCTCGCGTGATTCCGGTACACACATCCTCTGCGCGCTCCAGCAGAGCCACCGAGACATTCCACCGCCTTAAATTTCTCACTGCAAAGCAGCCTAAGATTCCTCCGCCGATGACGACGGCATCAAACGCTCGCATCATTTTTCATCCAAAGGTATGATTTCCCCGGGATTCTCCAGGGTATAACCGCCCAGGGAGAGGATCTTCTCCCGGAAGGCATCGCTTTTCAGCGTGGCGATCAACTGCTGCACCATGGGGGTCTCCCATGCGTGGTCGGGGATAATCAGGTCGTATTCCTCAACACAGATGGGAATGAAGTCCAGATCGTAGAGCTTGGCGGCGGAATAGATTCCCATACCGGCATCGGCGCTGGCGCTGACAATCTGGGCAGCTACGGAGGTGTGGGTCAGCTCTTCCCGGTCATAGCCGTAGATGGCAGAAGTGTCGAGACCTTCCTGTCTGCACAGATAGTCCGTCAGAATCCGGGTGCCGGAGCCTTTCTGACGGTTGACATAACGAACATTTTCTCCGGCAATGTCCGCAAATTTCTGAATGTTCAGGGGGTTCCCCTTGGCAACCATCAGGCCCTGCTGCCGTCCCACGCAGCGGATGAGCTTTACGTCTCCCTTGGGGAAGTATTTTTTGATAAATGAGCGGTTATAGGTTCCGTCCGTTGTGTCCAGTAAATGACAGCCGGCAGCGTGGGCTTCGCCCCGGCGGATTGCCATAATTCCGCCCATGGAACCAACATGGGAAGAACTCATGTACAACGCGGGATTTTCCAGATGGAGCATATCCGCCAGCTCGTCCAGCAGGGGATCGTGACTGCCGATGACCACCAGAGTGTTTTGGAGCTTTTCCATGGGACTGAGGAGCCGGACATCCACTTCGGAACCTGCTTCAATGCCTTCCAGCCCCTGGGGCACCTCCAGAATGCCATCGGCCTTCATGAAGGAGGACACCACGC
This sequence comes from Clostridiales bacterium, assembly GCA_022777455.1. The sequence goes on from JALFGI010000079.1 coordinate 4,841, forward strand.
CGCTGCCACGGCTCAGAGGGGAAGCCATCAGCCGGTTTCCCACATAACCCATGCGCACCCGGACGAATTCCTGATATTTCAGACCCGAAACCACAGGACGGGTCAGAATCGCCTTTGCATACTGAGAAGGGATAGCGGGTACCTTCAGCCAGTGATCGATCAGGGGCTTCAGCAGCTGCTCAATGACAATAATGCCGGACACGGGATAGCCGGGAACGCCAAGAATGGGCTTCGCACCCTGACAGCCCAAAATGGCGGGCTTGCCGGGCTTGATGGCGATGCCGTGATAGAGCACCTGTCCCAGCTCACGGATGACCTTTGCAGAAAAGTCCTCCCGCCCGGCAGAGGAACCGGCGTTGAGAATCACCATATCGCACTCGGAGGCGGCTTTTGCCACCATGGCCTTGATCTGGTCGAACTCATCGGGGACAATGGGATATACCACCGCCTCGGCGCCCCAGCTTTTCACCATGGCAGAGAAAATGGAACCGTTGAATTCCAGAATGTCCCCGGGTTTGGGGTCGGTGCAGGGGGGAATAATTTCGTCGCCGGTGGGGATGATGCCCACGGTGGGCTTGCGGATCACTTCTATTTCCAGCACACCGCCGGCAATCATGGCACCGATGGCGGCGGGGGAGACGGCCATATGGCTGGGCAGAATCATCTCTCCGGCGCACACGTCCTCACCGATCTGCCGGATGTGCTGCCAGGGAGCGGCGGCAGCGAGGATGGTGATGGAACCATCCTCGTTCTTCACGATATCCTCCACCATGATGACGGCATCCCGCTCCTCGGGAATGGGGTCGCCGGTGTCCAGAACAATATACTGATCCTTTTGCAGCGTGACAGGGGTGGTTTCCGTTGCGCCAAAGGTGTCCTTTGCCCTCACTGCCACACCGTCCATCGCGCTGGCGGCATAGTGCGGGGCGCAAATATGGGCGTAGACCGCCCGGGCAGTCACCCGTCCAGCAGCCTCGCAGACGGGGATGATTTCCGTTTTGGGTGCGAAGCCGTGGTTTTCCAGCAGCTTCAGATAGTCGGCGCGTGCCTGCTCCAGCGGCACATTGGTCAAATATTCAAATCCCATTTTTATTCTCCTGAACAGACAGTTACTTGAATTTCGGCGTTTTTCGGAAGTCCCTCACAGTCACGGTCAATGCAGAAGTAGCCGTCGGCTCCTGCCAGGGTGGTGATCAGTCCCGATTTTCCCCGGATCGGTTCGGCATAAACCTGAGCGCCCTTTCGGCTCAGGCGGCAGCAGTGGTACTGGGCCCGGCCATGATTGGCGCTGATGCTTTCCGTTACCTTTGCGGTGACCGTGTAGGCGGTCATATCCCGCCCGGACAGCTGCCCCAGCAGAGGAAGCACAAACAATTTCGTAATGAAGTAGGCCGCCACGGGGTGTCCCGGCAGACCAACCAGCGGTTTTTCACCGGCTTTTCCCAATATCGTGGGCTTTCCCGGCTTAATGGCAATTCCGTGCAGAAGGAGCTTACCCGTGGATTCGATGATCCGGCAGGCGGCATCCTTGACACCCACACTGCTGCCGCCGGACAGAAGCACCGCATCGCATTCGGCAGTAGCCTGCTGCACCTTCCGGGTCAGCAGGGCTTCGTCGTCAATGACGATTCCGTAGTTGATCACATTGCATCCGAAGGCAGTGAGCATGGCCTCCAGCATGGGGCTGTTCACATCCCGAACCTGACCCGGACCGGGCTGTACCTCCGGGGGAACCAGCTCATCACCTGTGGAAATGACACCTACCGTCAGTTTTTTTACCACCGGCACCTGCACCCGCCCGATGGCAGCCAGCGCGCCGATATCAGCAGAGGAAAGAACCCGTCCCCTGTGAAGAATCACCTTTCCGGGATAGACGTCGTCACCCCGGAAAATCAGATTCTGACCGGGGGCGGCAGGCTTGGAAACACCGATGGTGCCGTCGCCGTAGTCTTCGGTGTATTCCATCATGACCACGCCGTCCGCGTCCTTTGGTACCGCACCGCCGGTGGGAACTGCGACGCATTCTCCGGCGTTCAGAGAAAAGTCCGCGTCCTCACCCATCCGCACCGTCTGCTGTAGCGGGAGAATGGCAGGAATCGCATCCGTACATCCGAAGGTGTCGCTGGCGCGAACCGCATAGCCATCCACGGTGGAGCGGTCAAAATCCGGAACATATTCTTCGGCGGCAATGTTCTCCGCCAGGATTCTTCCCAGGGAATCGGACAGGGAAACCAGCTCCGTCTGCCCCAAAGGGGAGAATTCCTCTTTTATCAGTGCCAGAACCTCCTCTGGTGTTTTCACATACAGCATGTTAAACCTCCACAATAACCTTGCCCAGATCCCGATAGTCGTTGCCGGAGAAGCGTTCCACTTCCCCACGGAAGACAGGGGCGTTCAGGATTTCCAGCAGTTTTTTTACAGGCTCGGAATCCATTGCATCCTTCTTGATCACCAGATCGAACCGCTCTTCCAGCAGGGGAATGAAGTCCAGATTTTCCATCTGCCGGGAAATTCGCTCCGTGCCGATGGCCAGATCCGCATCTCCCGCCGCAATGGCAGCGGCCATGGTCAGATGGGAACCCATGATTCGGTCATAGCCGCGGAGCTTGGATGCCGGAATGCCCAGCTTTTTCAGTTGAATGTCCAGCAGAATCCGGGAACTGGAGCCAACCCGGCGGTTGAGGATGGCAATGTCCTGCCGGCGTAAGTCCTGCCAGCCCCGGATATTTTTCGGATTGCCCTTCCGGATGTAAAACCCCTGGCTGCGGTAGGATACATTCACCAGCACTGCGGAAACCCCGGGCATCAGGCTGCGAACATAAGATGCGTTGCAGCTTTCTCCATCAAACAGGTGGCAGGCCGCAACCTGAATCTTATCCTGATACAGTGCCAGCAGCCCTTCAAAGCTGGAAAGATAGGTGCGTCCTGCGTGAATCCCCTCTTGCTGCAGGTAACCCGCCAGAATGTCCAGCACCACGTCCTGCCCGGAGACAATCAGCTCCGGCGCCTGGTTTTCCCTGGGCGTCAGCAGTGTGGAATGGGTGTCGATTCGCTGCACCGGCCGGGTGGAATGCTCGTGCCGGGAGCGGGCGATGTAGGCATCCACATCGTCCTGGGTAAAGCGCACCTTGCGCCCGATTTTATAGGAATGGATTTCACCTCTGCGGATCAGGTCGTAAATGGTGGATTTGCTGACATGGAGAATATCCGCAACCTCCTGCGTTGACAGGGATTGATTCTGCGTCATAGGGCCACCTCCGATTGGTATAACTCAACAGACTGACACGACCTATTATACCCTGATTTGTATGGTTCGACAAGACCTATGGGCATGGAACGCTTGTGTTATTTCGCGCATTTTCATATCATTTCGCACAGTGTTTTTGAAATCAAAAAAGCGTTTAAGTACAAAATGAGACGGTTTCGTGCGATTTCGCACATAAATCTTTCCGGCCGCTTGAACTGAACTTCTTTTCTACTATAATGTAGATATCCACTAAATTTGGAATCGTCGAAGAATAAATTTTTGGAGGTATTACACATGGCAGGTGCATATTACGAGAAGATTGCCCGTATCAACCTGACCACCGGCGAGATTAAGGTCGAGCCCCTGGATCTGGAGCTGGCACACAAGTTCATTGGCGGCCGCGGTCTCGGTACCAAAATCCTCTATGATGAGGGTGTCGCCGCTGTCGATCCCCTGTCCCCTGAAAACAAGCTGATTTACATTACCGGTCCCATGACCGGCGCAGCCGCTCCCTCCACCGGCCGTTATATGGTGGTCACCAAGTCCCCCCTCACCGGTATGATCGCCTGCTCCAACTCCGGCGGCATCTGGGGCGCCAAGCTGAAATACGCCGGCTGGGATGCCATCATTGTGGAGGGCGAAGCCCCCGAGTGGACCTACATCAGCATCGTCGATGACAAAATTGAGCTGCTGGATGCCCGTGAATATCTGGGCGTCATGAGCGAAGCCATGGACGAAAAGCTGAAGGAAAAGCACGGCGCGGACGCTTCCGTGCTGAACATCGGCCCTGCCGGTGAGAAGAAGGTGCTGCTGGCCGCCATCATGAACGACAAGGACCGGGCCGCCGGCCGCAGCGGCGTTGGCGCCGTCATGGGCAGCAAGAAGCTGAAGGCCATCGTGGTCCGGGCTACCCGCAAGAACCTGGACAACATTGCCGACGTGGACGCGCTGAAGGTTGCCGCCAAGAACGCCATGGACGTGCTGAAGGCCAACCCCGTTACCGGTGCAGGCCTGCGTCAGCTGGGCACCGCAGTTCTCGTCAACATCGTCAACAACATCGGCGCTTTCCCCACCAAGAACTGGCAGGAAAGCTACTATGACAAGGGTGAGGATATCTCCGGTGAGACTCTGGCAGAAACCTATCTGGTAAAGCCCGGCGCCTGCCACCGCTGCCCCATCGCCTGCGGCCGTGTGGTCAACGTGAACGGCAAGGTGGTGGGTGGTCCCGAGTACGAGCCTCTGTGGGCTTACGGCGGCAACTGCGGCAACAATGACCTGAACATCATCGACGAGTGCAATATGCTCTGCAACGAGTATGGTCTGGACGCCATTTCCGTGCCCTGCACCATCGCCGCTGCCATGGAGCTGTACCAGAGAGGCTACATCAAGGAAGAAGAATGTGCCGGCGTACCTCTGGAGTGGGGCTCCACCAAGGCTCTTGTGGAGTGGACGAAGCGCATGGGCGATCCCCAGACCGAGCTGGATTGGCTGATGAGCTCCGGCTCTGCCTGTCTGTGCGAGCACTACGGCCATCCCGAGTATTCCATGAGCGTCAAGAAGCAGGAAATGCCCGCCTACGATGCCCGGGCCATTCAGGGCATCGGCATCACCTACGCCACCTCCAACCGCGGCGGCTGCCATGTCCGGGGCTACATGATCTCCCCCGAGGTTCTGGGCCTGCCTCAGCAGCTGGACCGCACGGTGACCACTGACAAGGCCGCCTGGGCAAAGACCTTCCAGGATCTCACCGCTGTCATTGATTCCATGGGTCACTGCCTGTTTACCTCCTTCGCCATGGGCGCCAAGGAATACACCGATCTGCTGAACGCCGCCACCGGCACCAACTGGACCATTGAGCAGGTGTTGGAAATCGGCGACCGGATCTACAACATCGAGAGAATGTTCAACAAGGCAGCCGGCATGAAGCCCGAGGACGACCGCCTGCCCAAGCGTCTGCTGCAGGAGCCCGTGGTGGGCGGCCCCTCCACCGGCATGACCTCTCAGCTGCCTCTGACCCTGCCTCAGTACTACGAGGCTCGCGGCTGGGTCAACGCCTTCCCCACTGACGAGACCCTGAAGAAGCTGGGTCTTGACGAGTGCGTCGGGAAATAAGTATAATGAAAGAGGGAGGGGTTCACCGAGCCCCTCCCATGCTTTTTTCGGAGGATATGTATGATTGAAGTTCGTGTATTCGCCACCTTGCGGCAAGGTCGGGATAAGGTTACCATGCTGCCGCCTGAAGGCATCGCCACCGCCGCAGATATTCTCAGCCTCCTGGATATTCCCGCAGAGGAAGTATCCATTCTCCTGATAAACGGCTTTCACCGGAAGCCGGAATCACCTGTTCAGGACGGCGATATTGTGGCGCTGTTTCCTCCGGTGGGAGGCGGCTGATTCATGAAGGCCCGATATGAACGAAACGTCCCCGCTCTGACAGAGGCGGAATGCGAAGCGCTGCGCCGGAAGCGGGTGCTGGTTGTGGGCTGCGGCGGCCTGGGGGGGCATCTGATCGAAATGCTTGCCCGCATTGGCATTGGTGCGCTCAGGGTGGTGGACGGAGATGTGTTTGAGCCTTCCAATCTGAACCGGCAGCTGCTTTCCGAAGTCCCAACCCTGGGGCTCAGCAAAGCGAAGGCCGCTGCCGCCAGGATCAACCGGGTGAATCCGGAGGTAGAAGTGGAAGCGGTGGCGGAGAATATGACGGAGGTCAACGTCCATGAGCTGCTGCAGGGCTGCGATGCGGTGCTGGACGGACTGGACAATATCGAAAGCCGCAGGGTCCTGGCGAGCGCCTGTACCAGGGCGGGCATCCCCTACATTTACGGCGCGGTCAACGGCTGGGTTGCCCAGGCCGCGATTTCCATGCCGGGAGATCACCTGGTTGACATTTTGTACCCGAAAGACGTGGTAATCAAAAACAAGAGTGTCCTGAGCTTTACACCTGCCCTGTGCGCGTCCGTTCAGGTTTCCCTGTGCGTAAAATTGCTGGTGGGACGGGCGGTGGAAACCGGTACGGTGTGCTACTTTGATCTTCTGAATCAGGAATTTGAGACCATTCCCATGGCCTGATGAAAGGGCATCGCCTGACAAAGCGCTGCCCTTTTGTCACACACGGGGCAAAATGGCGCCATATTCCGTTTCGTGTGCCGATTGGTTTCACGCCATTCTGCGTCAAGCCAATCGGCAAAAAACAGTCCCCGCTGCTGCGGGGCATATTGTCAATTTCCATAAAATATTTGCTTTTCTTTGGTTGATTTATGTGCATGACACATATATAATGGAGGCAAGAGGAGGGATCGCCTATGGAATCGAAATACGCCGGCTATATGGGCAAAATCATGGAGGTGGACCTGACCAACGAAACCGTCCGGGAATACCCCTGGAGCGACGAACAGCGGGAACTCTACCTGGGCGGCAAAATCATGGCCGCCCGAATTCTGTGCGACCATCTGACCGGAAAGGAAACGGCTTTTTCGGAGGAGAACTGGGTGGTGATTGCCACCGGCCCCCTGACCGGAACCGGCGCTCCCAGTTCCGCCCGGTTTGACATTTCCGCCCTGTCTCCCCAGACGGGAATTCTGGCATCTTCCAACTGCGGCGGCAGCTTCGGCTTCCACCTGAAAAAGGCAGGCTATGATGGCCTGATTCTGAAGGGCAAGTGCCGTTCCCACCGCTGGCTGGAGATCAACGAGGATCAATTCCTCTTCCACGATGCCGACGAGCTTTGGGGGATGAAGGTTGGAGAATGTCAGGAAAAATTGGCGGAGCTTGTGGGGAAGAAGCGGTTTGGAAAGCTGTGCATCGGCCCCGCCGGAGAAAACCTTGTGAAATATGCCGGCGTCATCAGCGACGAGCGCGCCGCAGGCCGTACCGGCATGGGCGCGGTGCTGGGCTGGAAAAATCTGAAGGCCATCACCGCCTCCGGCACCAAGACCATTCCCGTCCATAACAAGGAAAAGGCAGCCGCCTGGTGCAAAAAGTGGATCGAATACCTTCAGAAGCACCCCCTTACCGGTGAGCAGCTGCCCCGGGTGGGGACGGCGGGCCTGGTGAGCTCCATGCAGATGCTGGGGATTCTTTCCACCAAAAACTATTCCGCAGGCCAGTTTGAGGACTTCGACGCGGTGAGCGGCGAGACGCTGGCAGAGAAATACAACATCACCAACAAGGGCTGCCTGACCTGCCCGATTCGCTGTGCCAGAACCGTCAGGGTGCAGGGCAGGGAGGTAAAGGGCCCCGAGCTGGAAACCCTGGGCCTGCTGGGGGGCAACATCTGCAACAACGATTTGCAGAAAATTCTGGACTGGAACTACGAGCTGGACGAGTTGGGCATGGACACCATTTCCACCGCCAATACCATTTCCTGGGCAATGGAAGCCAACGAGAAGGGGCTATGGGACAACGGCCTGGAATTTGGGAAAACCGATAACCTGTCCCAAATCTTCGACGACATTGCCCACCGCCGGGGGATCGGCGATGAACTGGCCGAGGGCAGCAAGCGATTGTCCGAGAAATACGGCGGCAAGGAATTTGCCATCCATTCCAAGGGGCTGGAGCTGGCAGCCTATGAGCCCCGCCGGGCGGTCGGGCAGGGGCTTGGCTATGCGGTGTCCAACCGGGGCGGCTGCCACTTAAACGGCGGTTACTTGGTCATCATGGAGGGCCTGGGTCTGCACGCGAATTCCCAGACCCCCAAGGCAAAAGCGGATCTGACCATGACCTTCCAGGACCTGATGGAAACCATTTCCGCCTCGGGGCAGTGCCTGTTTACGTCTTACGCCTTCTTCCCCGGCTTCCTGCTCACAAAGCCCAACGGCATCCTCACAAAAACCGTCAATGCAGCAGTGCCTCATGTGGGCTGGGCGGTGCGTCTGATCAATAAGCATCCCAGGATTGCCGCGATTCACCTGCCCATTTTCCAGCATACAAAGATGATCGAGCTGGCTCTGGGGATGAAAATGAACTTTGGACGCTACATGGAAATCGGGGAGCGGGGCTACACCATGGAGCGCTACATCAATACCAAATTCGGCATCAGCGCGGCCAACGACAAGCTGCCCAAGCGGCTGACGGATGTCCCCCAGGATCCCAATGATCCCAAGACCAAGGTGCCGCTGGAGGTCATGAAAAAGACCTACTACCGGGCCCGGGGCTGGGACCACAACGGCATCCCCACGGAGAAACAGCTGCGTCGTTTGAAAATCAAATGATTACCGTCAGATTATATGGCCTGCTGCGGCTGGATTCCGGGATAAAAGAGCGGCAGATGGAGGCCGGCTCAGTGAAAGAAGTTTTCACGCAGCTGATCCGGCTGGGGCTGAGCAAACAGGCGCTGGAGGGCTGTGTGATCCTGGTAAACGGAAAACCGGGAAACAAACGCCAAAAACTGAATGACGGCGATGTGGTGCAGATGCTCTCCCCCGTCGCCGGCGGATAGGAGGAACCCTTATGTCAATGTCCTACAAACTGGAAGTCATTTGGTGCCGTACCTTTCAGGGCGTTCTGAAAGTGGGCAACTACTTTATGGGCTACCGGATGCCCAAGTACCTGGAGGGCCCCGGCAAGATCAAGGAGCTGGGCAGCTTTCTGAAGGAGAAGAATATCAACGATGTTTTGGTGGTCACCGGTTCCGGCATGATGCGCCGGGGGCAGGTGCAGCCCATGCTGGACGGCTTCGATGCTGCCGGAATCCGCTGCACCGTGCAGACCTTCGACCATCCCGATCCCAGCAGTGACGATGTGGAGCTGGGCTACAAAACCTACAAAGAAAACGGCTGCAAAGCCATTGTGGCCCTGGGCGGCGGCTCCCGGATCGACTGCGCCAAGGGGATTGCCGCAAAAGCGGTACATCCCAAAAAGAAGGTTTCCCAGCTGCAGGGCCTTTTGAAGGTCCACTGGCCCATTCCCACCTTTGTGGCCATTCCCACCACAGCCGGAGCCGGTTCCGAAACCACGGTTGCGGCGGTGATCACCGACTCCGCCACCCACCGGAAGGCTGCCATCAACGATCCCTTCCTGATCCCCAAGTACGCGGTGCTTGACCCGGAGCTGACGGTGGGCCTGCCTCCCTACACCACCGCCACCACCGGTATGGACGCCCTGGCCCACGCGGTGGAAGCCTATACCAACCATACTTACAACACGAAGCTGGAAAACAGGCTGGCGAAGGAAGCTGTGAAGCTGATCCACGACAACATTCTCCTTGCTTATGAGGATGGCTCCAACCTGGAAGCCCGCCAGAATATGCAGCGCGGCGCGTTCTTTGCCGGCAGAGCCTTCACCCGGGGCTGCGTTGGCTATGTCCATGCCGTGGGCCATACCCTTGGCGGCCTGTACGGCGTGGCCCATGGCCTTGCCATGGCAGTGCTGCTGCCCCACGTGATGCGGGAGTTCGGCGCCTCCGCCCACAAGCGGCTGGCAGAGCTGGCCGACGTCTGCGGCATCGGCGGCGCCAATGAAGCGGAAAAAGCAAATAACTTCATCCGCTGGATTGAGGAAACGAATGCGAAAATGGGGCTGCCTGACAAATTTGACGTGATTCAGGACAAGGACATTGACCAGATGATCGCCTGGGCAATGAAAGAGGCCAATCCCCTCTATCCCGTTCCCGTCGTCTGGGGCAAGAAGGACTTCCGCCGTTTCATTGAAAGCATTCGTAAATAATACGGGCTTAAAAACCATTGTTGCCCTAAAAACAACTTGTTTGATGGTTTGGGCGGATCTTTTGTCAGGACAAAATCTCTCGTCCAAACCATCGAAAAGTCGTTTCCGGAAGTCGCTTGAATATTGACAAATCGGTTTTGCGGGTGTAGTATGCAGGGAATTTCATATATTGTTCAAGTGCCGCCAACCTTGTTTCAGAGTTGGCAGAGAATCGTGAATCCGGTTGGAATCCGGAACGGTACCGCCACTGTATGCGTGGAGGCACCGCACAGGCAACCTCTTCGCTGTTCCGGGTGCAGCGCATGAAAAAGCTGCGCAAGTATTTCCTCCGTTCCGATTCTCCCGTGCAGATGGAGGCTGTAATCTTCAAGCTGCTGGAATCCTGGCAGCGCAGGCACCAGCACGACAAGAGTCGGTAAAACGGAATATCCCCCCAACCGGACAGGCTCCTGCTTGCCCGGTTATTTTTTTATGTCAACCACAGGAGACTTTATGCACATCGGAAGATTTATACTAAAAAATAATGTAATAATGCAACATCATAATAAATCATTCAAATAGGCGATTGTAAAAGTCAGGACTACAGCTGCTTCTTGGGCATTTTCTGGCTATTTACAATTGTACTCCCGCAAAATGGAACGGATTCATTTGGGGATCATACATTACTGTTGAAATTATTGTTCGTTTTTTCTATAATATATGCAGTATTACGACATGTTGGGAGGGAATCTCCATGACACCGGAGCAGAAGGCCCGCGAAATGATCGATAAAAAGTTGGAGCAGTCCGGCTGGGTCGTCCAGGATAGGGATCAGCTCAACCTGCTTGCCAGGGTAGGCGTGGCGGTGCGGGAATTTCCCACCAGCACCGGCCCCGTGGACTATGCGCTGTTCGTTGAGGGAGTTCCCGTCGGCATTGTGGAAGCAAAAAAGGATACTGCCGGTGTGAATATCACAGTTGTGGAGAATCAGTCCAGCCGCTATGCCCACAGTACCCTGAAATGGGTGTCGGTAGAATATCAGATTCGCTTTGCCTACGAAGCGACCGGGAAATTGACCCGCTTCACGGACTATGCCGACCAGAAATGCCGCTCCCGAACCGTGTTTGCCTTCCACCGCCCTGAGGAACTGCAGCGGCTGCTCCGCCAGCAGGATACCCTGCGCAACCGCATGAGGAACTTCCCTGCTTTTGACACAACGGGCTTCCGCAGCTGCCAGATTACCGCCATCGAAAATCTGGAAAAATCCTTTGCCGCCAACCGTCCCAAAGCGCTCATCCAGATGGCAACCGGTGCGGGAAAGACCTTCACGGCCATCACCGCTGTCTATCGCCTTTTGAAATTCACCGGTGTGAACCGCGTCCTGTTTCTGGTGGACACCAAGGGCCTGGGCGAGCAGGCGGAGCGGGAATTTATGGCCTATCGGCCCAACGACGACAACCGTTCCTTCTCTGAGTTGTACGGTGTTCGCCGTCTGAAATCCTCCTTTATCCCCTTGGATGTGCAGGTGTGCATCAGCACCATCCAGCGGATGTACTCCATCTTGCGGGGTGAGGAGCTGGACGACTCGGCTGAACAGGAGTCCTTAAACGAGAATCCGTCTGTTGACCGGCAATCGCCCAAGGAAGTGGTGTACAACGCCAAATATCCGCCGGAGTTTTTTGATGTTATCATTATCGATGAGTGCCACCGTTCCATTTACAACGTATGGAAGCAGGTACTGGAGTATTTCGATGCTTTCCAAATCGGACTGACTGCCACGCCGGATAAGCGGACACTGGCATACTTCGACCAGAACATTGTCAGCGAGTATTCCCGGGAACAGGCCATCATCGATGGCGTCAACGTCGGAGAGGACATTTTCCTCATTGAAACGGAAGTCGGCAATCAGGGCGGCACGATTTTGAAGCAGATGGTGGAGTATCGTAACCGTATGTCCCGGGAGAAGCGCTGGGCGCAGCTGGATGAGGACATGGACTACCGCCCCTCCCAGCTTGACCGGGATATCGTAAATCCCAGCCAGATTCGCACCGTGATTCGTGCATTCCGGGAAAACCTGTTCACCACACTGTTCCCGCGGCGCAGGGAGGTTCCCAAGACACTGATTTTTGCCAAGACGGACAGCCACGCGGATGATATCATTCAGATTGTCCGGGAGGAATTTGGAGAAGGCAATGACTTCTGCAAAAAGATTACATACTCCGCCCAGAATCCGGAGGAAGCCCTGAGCGAATTCCGCAACGGCTACAATCCCAGAATTGCCGTCACCGTGGACATGATCGCCACGGGTACGGATGTGAAGCCCATTGAGTGCCTGATTTTCATGCGGGATGTGCGCAGCCGCAACTATTTTGAGCAGATGAAGGGCCGGGGCACCCGGACACTGGGCAAGGATGATTTGCAGAAGGTGTCGCCCTCCGCCACGGAGAACAAGGATCACTTTGTCATCGTGGATGCGGTGGGGGTCACGAAATCCAGGAAGTCCGAGACCCGGACGCTGGAGCGCAAGCCCAGTGTGAGCCTGAAGGAACTGATGATGAATGTGGCGCTAGGGGCACGGGACGAGGACACGCTGACCACCCTTGCCAGCCGCGTTATCCGATTGAATGCCCAAATGACTGCCGCAGAGCAGAAGGCCTTTGCCAAGACCGTGGGCAGTTCCGCGGCGCAGGTGGCGGAGCGTCTGCTGAATGCCTTTGACGAGGATGTGCTCACCCGGAAAGCCCAGGCGGAATTTGGGTGTGAAACGCCCGCACCGGAGCAGTATGCCCAGGTGCAGAAGGCGGAAATTTCCGAGGCGGTGAAGCCCTTCCACGATCCCAATGTCCGGGACTTTGTGGAGAATGTCCGCAGGAGTCATGAGCAGATCATTGACAATGTGAACATCGATTCTGTGGTATTCGCAGGCTTTGACGCTCAGCAGGAGGAAAATGCCCAGCGGGTGATTCAGACCTTCCGGGCCTTTATCGAAGCGAATAAGGATGAAATTCTGGCCTTGCGGATCATCTACAGCCAGATGTACCGCGACCGCCCCATGGTGATTGACGGGCTGAAGGCGCTTTATGAAAAGCTGAAATCCCAGGGCATCACCATTGACCGGCTGTGGGACTGCTATGCCATTGCGAAGCCGGACAAAGTTCGGGGCCGCTCCACCATCCACCAGCTGGCGGATCTGATTGCCATGATCCGCTTTGAGATGGGCTATGGCGACAATTTGCAGCCCTTTGCGGAGACGGTGAACTACAACTTCAGGCAGTGGATTTTCCGCCGGAACGCCGGCGCGGTGCACTTTACGGAGGAGCAGATGGAGTGGCTGCGGCTGGTGAAGGATCACATTGCTGTTTCCCTGAGCATCGAGCCGGAGGATTTGGAACTGAACCCCTTCGACCGCAAGGGTGGCCTGGGACGGTTCTATGAGGTGTTTGGGGAGGAGTATGAGAAGATTTTGATGGAAATGAATGTGGAATTGGTGGCGTAAATGAAACGATCACATTTTGGAAAATGCGCCCTGTGTGGCAAAGAGTGTGAATTGACATTTGAACATATTCCGCCTCGGGCAGCGCTGAACAATATGCCTGTTAAGGGCATAAGTGGGCAGGATTTCATTGGCAAAGATAGGATGCCTTGGGACATTGCAGATTTACCATATACAAATTT
>JALFGI010000094.1 GCA_022777455.1 Clostridiales bacterium
GTCAGGCTGACTGAGAGGGTACCGCAGTGAGACAGCAGCATCAGCGCATCAAACCGTGTTGCCCTCTCAGTCTGCCCCTTGCGGGGCAGCCAGCTCCCCCAAAGGGGGAGCCAAGGGGTGCGTCGGTTCCGGTACGCCAAATTACAATTTTTCGATCCCTTTTGGCCAGGAAAAAGGCTGTCCCACGATTTGTGAGACAGCCTTTCTGATTTTGTTTTCTTTTGGGGGTCAGGGTTTTCCCACGGGGACGCTGGTCTTCTCCCGGAACGCGTTCAGCAGGGCATTGAGGTTCTCCTCGTTGGTAAAGCGGTAGGCTTTTTCCTTTCCGTCGAAACGCACCACCAGGTAGCACAGGGTACCGTAGATTTTCCCCTGTTCAAAGAAGCCCTTGGTCACGCCCAGGCGCTTGTACACCCGCTCCATGGCGGACAGAGGGATATACCCCACCCGGCTGAAGCCGAACATGCCCACATACAGTGCCTCGTCTCCCAGGCCGAAGTCCTCATAGTGGGTGCAGCATACTCTGTCAGGCCGGAGAATTTCTCCGGGAAGTGTGTGATTGGATAGCGCCTTGGGTGGAATGTACATGGAAACGATCCTTTCTCCGGTGGCTTACTTCAAAGCCTTCTCGCCCTTGGGGGCCTTGACGATGAACAGAACCAGCAGCACCACGGCGATGCCCACGCCCAGGTATCTGGAAATGGGAGGCAGGAAGGAGATTCCGCCCAGGTACAGCTTGCTGCTGAACACGAAGGAAACGGTGACGGCGGTCATGAATGCGGCGGGCAGGGCGCAGACGTAAGCGTTCTTACCCTCGTGGCGCAGGTACATGGCAGCAGTCCACAGAACGATGGCGGCCAGAATCTGGTTGGTGGAGGCGAAGTAGTTCCAGATGGAGGTGTAGTCCAGCTGAGAAACCAGGACGCCCAGGCCCAGCAGAGGAACGGTGAGGATCAGGCGGTTCTTGTAGCTCTTCTGATCCAGCTTCAGGGCATCCGCCACGGTCAGACGGGCGGAGCGGAACGCGGTATCGCCGGAGGAGATGGGGCAGGCAATAACGCCCAGCATGGCCAGAATGGCGCCGAAGCCGCCCATGGTGGTGGAGCAGATGTTATACACGCAGCCGGACTGGCCAACGGACATGGCTTCCTTCAGGCCGGTCATCAGGCCGCCCTCGATGGGGAACAGGGCGCAGGAGGCAGCAGCCCAAACCAGAGCGATGACGCCCTCGCAGACCATGGCGCCGTAGAACACCACATGGGACATTTTCTCACTCTTGCAGCACCGGGCCATGATGGGGGACTGGGTGGAGTGGAAGCCGGAGCAGGCGCCGCAGGCCACGGAGATGAACATGGCGGGGAACATGGAGGTTCCGGCGGGGTGCATATTCCGCAGGGGGAAGATCTCGGGAATCTCATAGCCCTTGACGATGGTGCCGAAGCCCACGCCGATGGCCATGACGATCAGGCAGATGCCGAACAGGGGGTACAGCTTGCCGATGATCTTATCCACGGACAGGAAGGTAGCGATGAAGAAGTAGATAAACACGATGGTCAGCCAGAAGTACTTGTTGGTCAGGATACCGGTGGAGCCGCCCTGGCCGCACAGATAGCTGAGAAGGCCCGCAGGACCCACGGCGAACACAACGCCCACCATGAACAGCAGCACGGTGGAGAACACGCGCATGACCTGCTTCATCACGTTGCCCATGTACATGCCGGTGAGCTCGGGCACGCTCAGGCCCTTGTGGCGCATGGACATGAAGCCGGATGCGAAGTCATGAACACCGCCGCAGAGGATGGTACCGAAGGTGATCCACAGGAACACGCTGGGACCCCACATGGCGCCGCCCACAGCGCCCCAGATGGGGCCAAGGCCGGCAATGTTCAGAAGCTGAATCAGGAAAATTCTCCAGGTGGGCATGACCACATAGTCAACGCCGTCCTCCATGGAGACTGCAGGGGTTTCCCGGTCGTCAGGACCGAAGGTCTTGGATACGAATTTGCCATAGAAAAAGTATCCGCCGATGAGAAGCGCCAAACATACGAAGAAGCTAATCATAAAACACCCTCCTAAATTTTTTGTCCGCCCCTGGGGAGCGTACGTAAAGATACAGCAAGAATGAAATGGCACCCTTGCTGTTTTGTACATTGTAGCGCGCATCACGGTGAAAGTCAACAAAAATCTTCACATTATGTTCAAATATTTGTCATATGTGCTGTCAACCCCTCCGATGGAGAAATTGTAATTTGGCGAACCGGAATTGCCGCACCCCTTGGCTCCCCCTATGGGGGAGCTGGCTGCCCCGTTAGGGGCAGACTGAGAGGGCAACACATGAATTTTGGTTACCATTTCCTTACTGCGGTACCCTCTCAGTCAGCCTGTTCGGCTGACAGCTCTCCCAAGGGGAGAGCCAAGGGGTGCTGCCGTATCTGCCCGCCAAATTTCAATTTGCCTCTTTGCTTCGTGAAGTCCGCAGGTACATCACAAAAAACCGATGCAGGGATTTTTCCTTGCATCGGTTTTCTGATTCTTATGCTTCAAATCCGTCGGTGAGGGAGGTTTTGGAGGCTTCGCCGATTTGGCGGCCTTCCATCAGGTCGGCGAACTGGGCGCCGGTGATGGACTCGTTGGCCAGCAAATACTCCGCCAGTTCCTTCAGCTTCTCGCTGTTCTCACTGAGGATTTTCTTGCAGTGGGCGTAGGCCCGGTCGATGAGGGCTTTGACCTCCTGGTCGATGGTGCCTGCCACCTGCTCGGAATAGCTCTTGGTGGTCTGGTAATCCCGGCCGATGAACACCTCGCCGTCGTCCAGGTAGCTGACGGTGCCCAGTTTTTCGCTCATACCGTAGCGGGCCACCATGTCCTTGGCCAGCTTGGTGGCCCGGTCAATGTCGTTGGAGGCGCCCACGGAGATATCCCCCAGGAACAGGTCCTCCGCCACCCGGCCGCCCAGCAGGGCAACGATTTGCTCGTACATTTCGTTTCTGGTGGGGTTGGAAGAATCCTCACCGGGCAACGACCAGGTGGCGCCCAGGCTTCTGCCCCGGGGAATGATGGAAATGTGCCGCACCGGATCGTGGGTGGGCAGGCGGTACATGGCCACGGCGTGACCGGCCTCGTGGAAGGCGGTGGTCTTCAGGTCCCGGCGGGAAGCCACATGGCTCTTTTTCGCGGGGCCTGCCAGAATTTTCATCATGGCCTCGTCCACATCCTCCATGGTGAAGGCGGGGCGGTTGTTTCTCGCCGCCAGGATGGCCGCCTCGTTGAGAAGGTTACTCAGGTCCGCACCGGTGAAGCCGGCGGTGGCCCGGGCGATGGTGCCCAGATCCACGGATTCATCCAGCCGCTTGTCCTTGGCGTGGACCTTCAGGATGTCCTCCCGGCCCTTCACATCGGGGCGGTTCACCTGAATCTGCCGGTCAAACCGGCCGGGGCGCAGCAGGGCGGGGTCCAGGATGTCCGGCCGGTTGGTGGCCGCGAGAACGATGATGCCCTCGGTGCGGCCGAAGCCGTCCATTTCCACCAGCAGCTGGTTCAATGTCTGCTCCTTTTCGTCGTGGCCGCCGCCCAGGCCGCTGCCCCGCTTGCGGCCCACGGCATCGATCTCATCAATGAAGATGATGGCGGGAGCCAGCTTTTTGGCCTGGTCAAACAGGTCCCGGACACGGCTGGCGCCAACACCCACATACATCTCTACAAAGTCGGAGCCGGAGATGGACAGAAACTGCACCCCCGCCTCACCGGCAGTGGCCCGGGCCAGCAAGGTCTTGCCGGTGCCCGGAGGGCCCACCAGCAGCAGTCCATGGGGGATTCGGGCCCCCAGGGCGGTGTACTTGTCCGGCGCCCGGAGGAAGTCCACCACCTCCTGGAGCTCTTCCTTTTCCTCATCCGCACCGGCCACATCGTCGAAGGTGACCTTCTTGTTGTCCGGCACCCCCAGCACGGTTCTTGCCTTGCCGAACTGGGACATGGGGTTGCCGTTGCCGTTCATCCTTCCCATGATGAAGGTCCAGGCCAGCAGCAGCACCCCTCCCGCCACCAGCAGGGGCAGGATAAAGTCGTAGGGGGTGTAGGTCTTTTCCGCCACAAAGTCGTAGACCTCCAGCACACCGGATGCCATCTGCTCATCCAGCAGGTCCTGCATCTCCGCCCGGAAGCCCGCCGGGTCCGCAAGCCCGGAAGAGATGGTGGTTTTGCCGTTGTAGGGCGTGCGGAGAATCAGAGTGATGGTGTTCCCGTCCACCAGGAACTGGGACACCTGTTCCCTGCGGAACAGCTCCACCAGATTGGAGTAGGGAATGGTGTTGGACTGCTTGCCGAATTTCCCCAGGGCCCAGCTGAACACCAGCAGCAGCACCAAAAGGTAAATCAGCGGGGCGATATTTCTGCGTTTGTTATCCAATGACGTGTCTCCTTATTTACTGTATACTTCGCTTTTCAGAACACCCACATAGGGCAGGTTCCGGTACTGCTCGTTGTAGTCCAGGCCGTAGCCCACCACAAAGGCATTGGGCACCGTGAAGCCCACATAATCCGCCTTCAGGGTGATGCCGGGATTGCGGCGCTCCGGCTTATCCAGCAGGGTGCAGATTTTCAGGGAGGCGGGATTCTTACTCATGAGATGCCGGTAAGTAAAGTCCAGGGAATTGCCGGTATCGAAGATGTCCTCCAGGATCAGCACATGGCGGCCCCGGATGTCCGCGGTCACGTCCCGCTTCACCACCATACAGCCGGTGGAATCGGTTCCCTGGTAGGAGGAGATCCACATGAAGTCCATCTGGCAGGGCACCTTGATTTGACGCACCATGTCGGCGTAGAACACCACCACACCCTTTAAGACGCCCACAATCAGCGGATTCTTCCCGGCATATTCCGCCGTGAGAATTTCCCCCAGCTCCGCGATCCGGTTCTTGATCTGCTCTTCGGTAATGAGAATCTGCTCAATATCTTGTTCCATTTTTATTCCTCCTGCTGTGTTTTTTTCAGGAACGAAGTTTGCGTTGGGCGGGGACTTGACCCCGCCGACCCGGTTCGTTTTTGGAATGGTGCCTTGAATGATATCATTTCCCAACATAATCATGGAAAACACGCCCAAAACGCCATTTTTTTCCATTTGTCCAACCTGGTAGATTTCGTTACCTGGTCGGCGGGGTCAAGACCCCGCCCTACGCAAGACGTATCGTTTTTGTTATAACATGCTACTACAGTGGCTTGGGAATCTGATTTCGATCAATCGGGGATTGGTTCAATCAACAAATAATGGGTAGGCTCCTCTTCCAGTCTCTGCAAATTGGCGCCGAACTGGCCTGCCCACAGGACGCCCCCTTCATCCGCCAGGATGGGAATGCGGGGTCTGAGGGGGGCGCTGATTTTCCGGTCGATCATCAGCTTCTTGATGCTCTTGGTGCCTCCCGGCAGGCGGATTTCGTCCCCTGCCTTCCGGCTGCGCACGACGACACCGCCCTGCAGCCGGACGCCGATGCCTCCGTTGGGCGTATCCCCACAGCGCACCCGGATGCCCCACCGGGGCAGCTCCGTCACCCCGGGGACGGAAATGCTTTCTTCCTCCGGCGGCGCCTGACCGGGCACCACCGTCAGCCGGTCGTAGTCCCGGGCGATGAGGATGCCCCCGGGAAAATCCAGCCTTGCCGAGGGCTTGGAGGTATACAGCAGCCCCCGGGCGGCGGAGATGTGAATCTGTTCCGGCTCCCGGACGCCGCTTTCCTTCAAAAACCGCTCCAGGTACCGGCTCTGCAGAGCTTCCGGCAGCTCCCGCAGCCGGGACACCGGGGGCAGCTCCGGCTCCAATTGGGACTGAAGGAAATCTTCATCCTGCCGCAGCCGCCGGGCCGTGGCGGAAAGGGACAGGCTGACGCCGGGATTCTCCGCCCGGAGCAAGGGCATCACATGATGCCGGATGCGGTTGCGCAGGAATTCATCTCCGGCGTTGGAGCTGTCCTCCCGGTGGGGCAGGTGGTATTCCTCCAGAAAGCCCTCCACCTCCTGCCGGGTGATATTCAGCATGGGGCGGATGATCTTCCCATTCACCGGGGCGATGCCTCCCAGGCCCTTCAGCCCGGTGCCCCGGAGCAGGTGCATGAGCACCGTCTCGGCGTTGTCGTCGGCGGTGTGGGCGGTGGCAATTTTCCCGGGGAGGGTGCGCAGAAAATCATATCTTGCTTCCCTGGCGGCGGCCTCCAGACCCTTCTTCCCGGTGCGCACCTGAGCGCCCCCAACGGTGAGGGGGATGCCGTAGCCGGCGCAGAAATCCCGAACGAAGGCCTCGTCGGCATCGGACTCTTCGCCGCGGAGATGATGGTTAAAATGGGCGGCGGACAGGTCTATCTGCAATTTTTCCCGCAGCAGGTACATTCCAAACAGCAGCGCCACGGAATCCGCCCCGCCGGAGACGGCGCAGACCACCGTTTCTCCCGGCGCTGCCAGCTCCCGGAGGGCGGTGGAGAGCTTATTCAACATGCTTCCACTCCCGGTCGTTAAACAGCTGGAACTGGGGCAGCCACTGGAGCTTCACCGTTCCCGTCTCGCCGTGGCGGTTTTTGGAGACGATGCACTCCGCCACTCCCTTCTCCTCGGAGTTGGGGTTGTAGTATTCATCACGATACAAAAACATGATCACGTCCGCGTCCTGCTCGATGGCGCCGGATTCCCGGAGGTCGGACATGATGGGCCGCTTGTCGGTACGGCTTTCCACCGCACGGGACAGCTGACTCAGGCAGATCACCGGCACGTTCAGCTCCTTGGCCATGATCTTCAGGGCACGGGAGATTTCACCCACCACCGTAACCCGGTTTTCGCTGTTCTTGCCATAGCCGGAGCCGGTCATCAGCTGGAGGTAGTCGATGATCACAAGGCCCAGATTGTCCAGCCTTCGGCACTTGGCGTTGATCTCCGCCACGGTGACGGAGGGGTTGTCGTCAATCCGGATGTCCGTCTGGCTCAGGGCGGCGGAGCCGATGCACAGCTTGCTCCACTCCTCCTCGGAGAGCTTGCCGGTGGCCATCTTCTGGCTGTCCACAAAGCTCTGGGCAGCAAGCAGACGCATGGCCAGCTGCTCCCGGGACATTTCCAGGTTGAAAATCGCCACGGTTTTTCCGTAGAGCCGGGCCACGTTCATGCCGATGTTCAAAGAAAAGGCGGACTTACCCATGGCGGGACGGGCGGCAATGAGGATCAGGTCGGACTTATTCAGGCCGTTGATCTTGGTGTCCACATCCCGCAGTCCCGTGGACAGGCCGGGGATTGCGGAGTCGGACTGGCTCAGTTCCGTCAGCCGGTCGAAGACCTTGTGCAGCGTGGTGCCGATGTGCTCCAGGGTGTCCCCCCGCTCGCCCTTGCGCAGGGCGTAGATTTTCTTTTCCGCGGCTTCCAGAATTTCGGAGGAGGAGCCCACCTGTTCGGACACCATGTCCGAAATCTCCACGGCAGCCTGACCCAGCCCCCGGAGCATAGCCTTCTCCTGGACGATCCGGGCGTACCGGCCCACGTTCACGGCAGTGGGGGTGATGTCCATGAGCTGGACGATGTAGTCCCGGGAGTTGTCGTGGTAGCAGCCCAGCTCCTTCATCTTGTCCAGCACGGTCACCGGGTCGATGGTCTGGGAGAAATTGAACATGGTGTACATGGTTTCAAAAATCTCCCGGTTCTGCTCCAGGTAGAAGTCCTCCGGCTTCACCGTACCCACCACGTCGGTGATACAGCGGCTGTCGATGAGGATGGAACCCAGAACCGCCTGCTCCGCCTCCAGGGAATGGGGCACCTGGCGCCCTGTTAATTCTTCATCCATGTGCTGCTCCCTCCTTCCGTAAAATGATTCTTTTGTAGGTGGATATGAGATGGTTGAATTGGAATTTGGCGTGCAAATGCGGTATCGCCTCTTGGCTCTCCCTTTGGGAGAGCTGGCAGCCGTCAGGCTGACTGAGAGGGTATCGCAGCAGGATCATGGCTGTCGGAATCAAACGTCACCCTCTCAGTCTTCCCCTTTCGGGGAAGCCAGCTCCCCCATAGGGGGAGCCAAGGGGTGCGCCGGTTCCAGTACGCCAAACGACGATTTCCCAGCTTGCTGAGCAAACCCGATATCTCATATCTAATATCTTCTATCTGATATCTTCTTGGTGTCAGGCTTCCTCAATCTTCACCGTCAGGGGGGCGGTGATCTCATAGCCCAGCTTGCAGGTGACGGTGTAGGTACCCACATTCTTGATGGGGTCGGAAAGAACGATCTTCCGCTTGTCCAGGGCGATGCCGGACTGACCCTTCAGGGCATCGGCGATTTCCTGGTTGGTGACGGAGCCGAAAAGCCTTCCTGCGCCGCCGCCCTTGGCCTTGACCACCACAGTCAGCTCCCGCAGCTTCTTGGCGGTGTCCATGGCCTCGGCCTTCTCCCGGGCAATGCGCTCCTGGGTGGCCTTGTCGTTCATGCGCATGGTGTTCACCGCGTCGGCGGTGGCCTCAATGGCCACCTTCCGGGGCAGCATGAAATTTCTGGCGTAGCCGTCGGATACCTCGATCATCTGGCCCTTCTTGCCCTTGCCCTTCACATCCTGCAACAAAATAACCTTCATTTTGATTTCTCCTTATCCTTCATAAAATTGATCAATGGATTCCACCAATCGGTCCAATGTCTGCTTCACGTCCAGCTCCTTCACCTGGGCGCCGGCCACCATGGCGTTGCCGCC
The DNA here is from genome assembly GCA_022777455.1 of Clostridiales bacterium. The sequence continues at coordinate 8,700 of JALFGI010000094.1, forward strand.
CCCGCCCAGAGGCTCCAGAATCACCTGGACATTCACTCTGCCGATGCTTCTGGCAGAAATGATCACCTGGTTCTCATCCGGGAACAGCACAAAGGAGGCGGTGATGCCCGCAATGTTCAGCATCTCGTCCGCCGCCTGGGCCGCCAGGGGCCGGGGCACGGTGTAGTTCAGTGCGGCAATGGCCAGCTCGCCCCGGTACAGCCGGGCGGACTTCACGATCTGATATTTGGTCACGGTGTCGTGGAAATCATTCTGCATCAAGAGCTTCACGTCCGTGGTGTCGGCGCCCATGCGGCGCAGGGCGGCGGCGGCCTCGAAGGTACGCTCGCCGGAGCGGACGTTGAAGAATTTGGTGTCCATGCAGATGCCCGCCAGCAGCGCCTTGGCTTCAATGGCCAGCACATCGCTGCTGTCCACCGCGTAGGTGATCAGCTCCGTCACCAGCTCGGAGGCGGAGGAGGCATAGGTCTCGTGGAGGTTGACCACCACGGGGCTGATATAATCCGCGGCCCGGCGGTGATGATCCACCACGCACACCTTGCCGATGGCCTCCAGCAGAGGCTTCCACTCCACCTGGTCCGGTCGGTTGGTATCCACCACCACCAAGATGCTTCCGTTGTCGCAGGCCACCATGGCCTCCTGGCCGGAGAGGAACACGCCGTCGTATTCCGGCACCTTCTGGACCTCTTTGATCAGCCGCTGGGCGCTGTTCTTTTCCAGATCGATGACGATGCTTGCCTGCTTGCCCTTTTTCCGGCACATACAGCAGATGCCCATGGCCGCGCCCAGGCTGTCCAGGTCCGCGGTCCTGTGGCCCATGACGAACACCCGGCTGCTCTGACCGATGAGCTCCATCAGGGAGCTGGCGGTGACACGGGAGCGGACCTTGCTGGTATAGTCGGCCTCCACGCTGCGGCCGCCGAAGAAGGTGAAATTCAGCCGGTTCTTGATCACCGCCTGGTCACCGCCCCGGCTCAGGGCCATTTCCAGAGCCAGGGAGGCGAAATTGTAGCTTTCCTCAAAGCAGCTTCCGTCCACGCCCAGACCGATGGACACGGAGGCGGCCAGTCCCGTGGGGCTGGCGATCCGGTGCACATCCTCCAGCAGGGAGAATTTGTTGCTCACCGCGTCATCCAGGTCCCGCTTTTCAAACACGAACAGGAACCGGTTTTTTTCCAGCCGGCGCAGCAGTCCATGGTAGGGCTCCGTCCAGTGGGTAATGGCGTCGTTGAGCTTGGCGTTCAGGGTGGAGATGGCGCCTTCGGTAAGGTTGCGGGTGAGCTCTTCAAAATTATCCACCATGATGATGGAAACCACCGGCCGGGAGCGGATGTATTCGTCCCGCACCTGGTAGAGCTCCGTCAGGTCGTTGAGGTAGATCACCGCCACCAGGGGAGGACCGTTCTTTTCCTTCACCGCCGTGCCGAACAGGCGGTAGCGGCGGCCGTTCAGCTCCAGATCCTGGGGGCACTCGGTTTTGCCGGCGGTGAGCCAATCGGTTTTCACGCCGGGAAGCACATCCTCCAGCTGCCGGTTCACGGCGCCCATGGTCACGCCGGTGAGCTGGGTGAACTGGCTGTTGCACCACACCACGCTCCCGTCCCCCAGCTGTACCAGCACCGCCGGGAAGGGACTGGCTCCCTGGCCGGAGCTTTCCAGCGTATCGCTGGCCCGCTGGAGATACTGGCGGATCTTCCGGTTGCTGGCATTCTGATGGCTCATGTGCACGAAGAACGCCGCGCCGGTGGCCACCAGCTCCGCCGCCCCCAGAAGGTACTGCCCGGTTACAAACGAGCCCAGGCAAAAGGTGAGCATCAGCACATAGTAAATGGTCCGGGACGGCCGGAACAGCCGCAGCAGCTTTTTATCCACTTCCTATGCCTCCTTCATTCAGGATTGAGTGTTTGCGTTGACCGTGAGATTGTCTGGGCGGACATTTTCCCATTCAGCCGGAGATTGGGATAACGGCCGCAAACCCGCCGGGCAAAAAACGGTTCCCCGCCCCCGGCGGTTCATACAAGCATAGACAATTCAGTTTATTATAGCAAATTTCCTTCTGTGATTCAAGAGCATTTCCATCTGATTTCACCAGTTTTCCGGGCTTCCAAAAAATAATAGTATACTTTTGCCCAAAACTGTGTTATACTTCCCCTATCTGGTGCGGGTGGGCAGACCCGGCCTGCCGGCGGGAGCGGGTAATCTCCCGGTATAATTTAACGAAAATTGCGGGCGTTTTTGGAGAAAAAGGCGATTCAGGGCCGGCTTTTCCAAATCGGCTGCCTGCTTTTTGTGTGCAAAAATTTCCATATGCTGACGAAATTGACATGGGCAGTACAGACAAGTTGTCATTTGTCGAGGATTTCTCGATATATTTTGCCTCCGGCAAAATGCGATATTGCCTGCGGCATCGATATATGCAGCGTTGCCGCATTCGATATGATATCCATTTCCCTCGCGCCGCAGCGCATCTCGAGTGGTTACACATATCGAACGTCCGGCGTATATCGTCCATTCCGCCAGGAATGGATATCGATCAGTATGACAAATATCAATTTGCCATACTGCCATGCTCCATCCGTCAGCCCCCAATACGAAAGGAGTTCTATTTCCATTGGCTGAAAAACTGAAAATCATCCCTCTGGGCGGTCTGGACGAAATCGGAAAGAATATGACCGTTCTGGAGTACGGCAAGGACATGATCATCGTGGACTGCGGCGTGGGCTTCCCTGAGGAGGACATGTACGGCGTGGACCTGGTGATCCCCGACTTTTCCTATGTCATCGCAAATTCCCGGAAGCTCCGGGGTATGTTCATCACCCACGGACACGAAGACCACATCGGCTCCATCCCCTACTTCATGAAGGAAGTCATCTGCCCCGTTCACGGCACCGCCATGACCAACGGACTGATCAAGCTGAAGCTGGAGGAGCATAAGCTGGACGACAAGGTGAAGCTCATCACCCACAAGCCCGGCGACGTGGTAAAGGCCGGCTGCTTCAGCGTGGAATTCATCCACGTCAACCACTCCATTGCCGATGCGGTGGCCTTCGCCATCCGCACCCCCGTGGGCACCGTGGTGATGACCGGCGACTTTAAAATCGACCCCACCGCCGTTGGGGGCATGACCGACCTGGCCCGTCTGGGTCAGCTGGGCAACGAAGGGGTTCTCGCCCTGCTCTCCGACTCCACCAACGTGGAGCGCCAGGGCTACACCCCCAGCGAAAATGTGGTGGCCGAGAGCCTGGACCGGCAGTTCAAGGGCTGCGACCAGCGGATTATTGTCACCACCTTCGCCTCCAACATGCATCGGATTCAGGCCGTGCTCACCACCGCCCAGCGCTACGGGCGGAAGGTGGCCGTCACCGGCCGGAGCATGGAAAACATGCTGAAGGTCTCCCAGGAGCTGGGCTATCTCAACGTCAAGCCCGGCACCATTGTGGATATTGGCACCATCAAGAATCTGCCCAAGAACAAGGTGGTCATCGTCTCCACCGGCTCCCAGGGCGAAAACATGTCCGCCCTGTACCGCATGGCCTTCTCCACCCACAAGCAGGTGGACATCACCGCCGGCGACCGGATTATCATCTCCGCCTCTGCCATCCCCGGCAACGAGAAGGCGGTGAGCCGCATCATCAACGAGCTCTACCGCAAGGGCGCCGAGGTGGTATATGAAAAGAGCGAGGGGCTCCACGTCTCCGGCCACGCCTGCCAGGAGGAGCTGAAGATCATCCACGCTTTGGTCAAGCCCCGGTTCTTCCTTCCCGTCCACGGCGAGCAGCGGCACCTGCAGATTCACAGCAAGCTGGCCCAGTCCATGGGCATGAACCCCCGGAACATTCACATCGGCGAATTGGGCACGGTGTTTGAATTCACCGCAAAGAGCTGCAAGGAAGCGCCCGCCGTCACCGCCGGCAAGGTATTTGTGGACGGCACCGGCGTGGGCGACGTGGGCAGCGTGGTGCTCCGGGACCGGAAGCACCTGGCCCAGGACGGCATGATCGTGGTGTGCGTAAACCTCTCCAGTCAGAACGGTGAACTGATCTCCGGCCCGGACATCATCACCCGGGGCTTCATCTACGTCAAGGAGTCCGACGAATTGATGGAGGAGCTGCGCAATGTGGCCATCGAAGCCATCGAGCGCTGCCAGCGCAAGCGGGTGCGGGATTGGAGCGCCATCAAATCCGCCATCAAAAACGATCTCAGCGGCTACCTCTACAAAACCACCAAGCGCAATCCCATGATTCTGCCCGTGATCATGGAAATCTGATTCACCAGGGGATGCCTTCCGGGGCATCCCTTTTTTAGATATGAGATATAAGATATGAGATATAAGATAATGTGCTGCTCGCGAAATTGTAATTTGGCGGGCAAATACGGCAGCACCCCTTGGCTCTCCCTTTGGGAGAGCTGGCAGCCGTCAGGCTGACTGAGAGGGTACCGCAGTAAGATCATGGCAGCCGAATCAAGCCATGCTGGCCCTCTCAGTCTGCCCCTTGCGGGGCAGCCAGCTCCCCCAGAGGGGGAGCCAAGGGGTTCGTCGGTTCCGGTACGCCAAATTACAATTTCCCGCATACCGGTGAAAACCTGCAAGCATAATATCTCATATCTTATATCTATTCATTCCCCTTCCGACTTACATAGAATTCCGAGGACAAACGATGAACATTTATTTTGCCCCCCTGGAGGGGCTCACCGACAGCATCTACCGGCGGCTGCACCACAAGTATTTTCCCGGGGTGGACTGCTATTTCACTCCCTTCTTCTCCCCCACCGTCCACCGGACGCTGACGCCCCGGGAGGAACGGGAGCTGCCTCCGGCGGACAGCCTGAGCTTTTCCGTGGTGCCCCAGCTGCTGACGAAAAACGCGGAGGATTTCCTCTGGATGGCAGGCGTCTGCCATGACCGGGGCTATGCACAAGTGAACCTGAACCTGGGCTGCCCTTCCGGCACCGTGGTGTCCAAGGGCAAGGGCAGCGGTATGCTGGCGGACCCGGACAACCTGGACCGCTTCCTGGAGCAGATTTTCATCAAAGCTCCCCTGCCCATTTCCATCAAAACCAGAGTCGGCCTCCAACACCCGGAGGAATTCGGGCCGCTGCTGGAACTATTCAACCGGTATCCCCTGGCGGAGCTTATCGTCCATCCCCGGGTGCGAAAGGACTTTTACGAAAGCCCCCTGCACATGGAATGCTTCCGGCTGGCGCTGGAGGAAAGCCGGAGCCCGGTGTGCTTCAACGGCAACCTGTGCTCCCTCCGGCAGATCGAGGCCTTCCGGGAGGAATACCCCCAGGTTGAAGCAGCAATGCTGGGCCGGGGCCTCATCGGCGACCCGGGCATGATCACTCCCGGGGGCACGGATGTGAAAAAGCTGGAAGCCTTTTATAGCGACCTGCTGGAAGAATACCTGGTGGCCTTCGGCGGCTCCCGGAACGCCATGTTCCGCCTGAAGGAAAACTGGCGCTACCTGCTGTGCCGGTTTGAAGACAGCGAAAAATTGGGCAAGCGCCTGCGGAAAACCACGGACCTGAATGAATACCGCGCCATCACCGCTCAGATTTTCGCCCTGCCCCTAAAGCAGGAACTGCAGCCGGATTGGTAAAGGAATATATCACCCCATTTTCACGCCCGGCAGACAAATTGTAATTTAGCGGGCAAATACGGCAGCACCCCTTGGCTCTCCCTTTGGGAGAGCTGTCAGCCGAACAGGCTGACTGAGAGGGTACCGCAGTAAGATCATGGCAGCCGAATCAAGCCATGCTGGCCCTCTCAGTCTGCCCCTTGCGGGGCAGCCAGCTCCCCCAGAGGGGGAGCCAAGTGGTGCATCGGTTCCGGTACGCCAAATTCCAATTTACCGCCCGGAACTGTCGGGCATAAAACATCCCCGGAACCGCGATTGGGTTCCGGGGAAATTCTTTGCTGATCCGTCTACTGCCGGGACTGTTACTTCAGCTCCGTCCGGGCCAGCAGGATATCGCCGTAGCGGACGGTGAGGGGGTTGGCAGCGGCGATCTCATCGGCCATGGCGTTGGCCTTTTCGGTGACGTAGTCGCTTTCCACATACTGCTGCCACAGGGTCTGGCTGCCGGAGAAGTACATCACATGGTAGCCGTACTCGGTCTTGACCACGCCGGTGTCCCCCACCTGACGGGCCGGGTCGAAGCACCAGTCGTTGAAGGCGGCCACCATCTCGCCCTCGGTCACGCCCTCATACAGGCCGCCGTTGGTATTGGAGCCGGGGTCCTGGGAATGCTCGTTTGCCAGGGCAGCGAAGGCTTCCTCGGTGGCCTCTCCTGCCAGGAACTCTTCCAGCAGCGCATTGGCGGCTGCCTCACCGGCGGCCCAGGCTTCCTCGGAGAATTCCTCGGTGAAGATGTTGCTGCCGTCGGCGCCTTCGGGGTAGATGAGGATGTGGCGCACATTCACGGACTTGGCGTCCTTGGTGATGCCGCTGGCAGCGTAGCCCTCGGCGTGCTCTTCAAAGAAGGCCTCCATCTCCTCTTCGGAGGGCTGAATGGAGTCTGCCAGGTGGTTGTAGTAGCCGTTGGCCTTGTAGTACTGCTCCATGAAGTACACATAGTCCTCCAGCTCGGCGGCGGCGCCCAGGCTGGAATGGATCATGGCGGCTGCGGATTCGTGGCCGTTGGCCTGGGCAGCCTCTTCCAGATCCTCGGCAGCCATCTCCAGGGCAAGGCGCTGGGACTCGGTGATCTCAAAGCCGTTCAGGTCCGCCTCGGCAGCCATGGAGCAGTAGTTGGACCAGGTATACAGCGCGGCCTCCAGGAAGTACTGGTGCCAGGTCCGGGTTTCCTCGGTGAGGGGGCAGACCTGGGTGTCCAGGCTCTGGGTGTAGTCCAGGCCAAAGTAGGCGGCGTAGGAGCCGTACTGGGTCAGGAAGTTCCGGACCTCCATCCAGTAGAACACCTGCAGCTGGCTCAGAGTCAGCTCATGGTCGCCGGCGGTGGCCACCACGGTATCCCGGGCGGCGACCACAGCCTCGTCATCGGCATAGTAGGTGCCCTTGCAGCTGGCATCGTCGGGGTTGCCGTCGGCAGGAACCGTGGGGGGCTCGGTTTCGGCGGTGGTCTCGGTGGTAACCTCCTCTGTCACGGCCGGAACCACATCTTCCTCCTGGGCGTTGTCCTTCACCCCCAGCAGCACTGCCAGGGCCAGAATCACCACCGCCACCACGGCAGCAATGGCCAGGACGGTCTTACCGGCGGAGAGCTTCTTTTCGGGCTTCTCCTCGTTCTTTTCCTCGGTGGGCTTCTCCTCTGCGGGAGCCTCCGGGGCTGCCGCGGTCACCGGAGCTTCCGTCTTTTCCCCTGCGGGAGCGGCAGGGGGTTGCTCCGCCACCTCTGCGTTGTCCTTTCCGCAGGAGGGGCAGACCGTGCTTTCCTCAGGAAGCTCGGCATTGCAGAATTTACAGGTTTTCATATTGCTTTTCCTTTCAAACAGTTGATTCGTTCAGTTTATCACACTTGCCCGGGAAAGACAAGCCTTTTTCCTGACGGCAATGGGTTTCAGCGACAAATTGTAATTTGGCGTGGATATCTCGATATATTTTGCCTCCGGCAAAATGCGATATTGCCTGCGGCATCGATATATGCCGCGCTGCGGCATTCGATAGGATATCCATTTCTCTTGCGCCGCAGCGCATCTCGTGTGGTTACACATATCGAACGCCCGGCGTATCTCGTCCATTCCGCCAGGAATGGATATCGATCAGTTTGACAAATTTCAACTTACCGCTCCAACTCTCCCGCCACGGGGCCTACCAGGATGATGGCGGGGGGCTGGGCGTCCTTTGCCAGTTTGGAGATGGTTTCCAGGGTGCCCCGGATGCAGGCGGGGTTGGGGGCGTTGCCCCCGGAGAGGACGGCGGCGGGGGTATCCCCGGCTTTGCCGTTTTCCATCAGGCTGCCTGCAATGGCTTCCAGTTTGCCCAGGCCCATGAGGAACACCAGCGTTCCCTCCAGCCGGGCGTATTTTTCCATATCCGGGGGCAGACCGCCGGAATCCGCGGTGTGGGCGGTGATGATGTGCAGGCTCCGGCTGACACTGCGGTGGGTAACCGGAATGTCATACTCCGCCGGGATGCCGATGGCCGAGGGAATCCCCGGCACCTCATCGCAGGGGATGCCCGCTGCCTTCATGGCCAGCAGCTCCTCCCCGCCCCGGCCGAAGAGATAGGGGTCGCCCCCCTTCAGCCGCACCACCGTCTTGCCCTCCCTGGCCAGGCGGATGAGTTCGGCATGGATGTCCTCCTGCCGGGCACTGACTCCCCCCGCCCGCTTGCCCATGGGAATTTTCTCCGCCCGGGCCGGGGCGGCATCCAGCAGGGCCTTGTCGATCAGTTCATCGTAGACAATGGCGTCACAGGTCTGAATCAGCCGCAGACCCCGCACCGTGATGAGATCGGCGCTGCCGCAGCCGGCCCCCACCAGATACACCCGGCCCATGGGCTTCTTTCCCGCTTCTGCTTCCCGGAAAAGCCGGGCTTCTTCCGTTTCCGTCAGGGGTTCTCCTTTTTGCAGGGTTTCCTCCGCCACCGCTTCCAGCAGAGCCCGGCGGACTTCCCCCTTGGGATGCCGGGTTTTGATCTTCTCCCGGGTGCGGTTCAGATATGCAAGCATCTGCCCGGTTTTCTCCGGCAGGGCAGCTTCGATGATACGCCGGAAAAACCCCGCCGCTCTGGGGCTGGCGCCCCCGGTGGAGATGCCGATGGTCAAATCTCCTTTTTTCACCAGGGCCGGGAACAGAAAGCCGCCCTGCCCTCCTTCATCCGCCCGATTCACGGGGATGCGCCGGGCCTGGCACGCCTCCGTCACCCGGGCGTTCACCTCAAAATCGTCGGAGGCAGCGATCACCAGAAAAAAATCCTGCTGTAAGTCCTCCTCCCGGAAGGGCCGAAGCATCACGGTCACCCCGGGATTCCCCTTCAATTCCTCCTGAACCTCCGGTGCCACCACGGTCACCTTCCCGCCAAAGGACACCAGGGCCTCCGCCTTCCGCCGGGCAACCCCGCCGCCGCCCACCACCAGGCAGGGCTTCCCGTCCAGCTCTACAAACATGGGAAATGCGCTCACGGCTGTCCCTCCCTTCGGCTGCAAACATAATGGAATCCGTCCTCCCCGGAAAGCCGGGTGAACCGGATGCCGAATACTTCGTCAATTTTCCCGCTGGAATACAATTCCTCCGGGGTGCCCAGAAACACCAGCTTTCCCTGCTCCAGCAGGGCAATCCGGTCCGCACACTCCATGGCCAATGGCAGATCATGGAGCACCATCACCGCCGCCCGGCCCTCTGCCGCCAAGGCCTTCATCCAATCCATCAGCTCCAGCTGATGGCGGATGTCCAAAAAGGCGGTGGGTTCATCCAAAAATACCGTGTTTGTCTGCTGGGCCAGGAGCATGGCCAGATACACGCTCTGCCTCTGACCGCCGCTGAGTTTGCTCACCAGGGTTTTGGCATATTCCGCCGCCCCGGTGCGCTCCATGGCCTGCCGGGCGATCTGCTTATCCTTTTGGGTATACTGCCTGGGATAGGACAGGTAGGGAAACCGCCCGTGGAGCACCAGCCGCTCCGCCTCGATTTCTGCCGTGGGCCGGCTCTGGGAAAGCAGGGCGGCAGACCGCGCCACCTGGCGGCGGGAGAGCTTCTCAATGGGGATCCCATCGTAGAATACCTGCTCCCGGCCCGGGTCAATCAGCCCCAAGGCCGCTTTCAAAAGGGTGCTCTTTCCGCTGCCGTTGGGGCCCAGGAGCACCGTCACCTGCCCCGCCGGGAAGGGGATGGACACATCCTGCACCACGGCTTTTCCGCCGTAACCGGCGGACAAATGCTTTAATTCGATCATCCCCGATGCCTCCTGGAACGCAGCAGCTGCCACAAAAACACCGGCACGCCGATGAAGGACAGCACGATGCCCACCGGCAGCTCGAAGGGCGCAAAGGCGGTGCGGGCCAGGGTATCGCAGGCGGTGACAAAGGCCGCGCCCCCAAACAAAGAGCCCAGCAGCAACGGCAGCAGCTTCTCCCCGGTGAGCCGACGGACAAAATGGGGCACGATCAGCCCCACGAAGCCGATGATCCCCGCCAGGCTCACCGCCGCCCCCGCCAGCACCGCCGCCAAAAGCAGCAGAATCATCCGTGTGGCGCGGACGGGAAGGCCAAGGCTTGCCGCGGTTTCATCCCCCAAGGACAAAATTTCCAGGGGAGAAGCTGCCAGCAGCACCGCCGCCAGGGCCAAAGCAATGGGCAGCGCCACCCCTTCCACCCGGGCCATGGTGATATCCCGGAAGCTGCCCACCCGGAAATCGGCGTAGCCCGTGAGGGCATCTGGCCAGAAGGTGAGCAGGGCATCGATGGCGGCATTAAACAGGCTGGAGATCATCACACCCCCCAGCACCAAGGTGATTTTGGAGGCCCCGGTGAGCCGGGACACCAGCAGTACCAGCCCCACGGCCCCCATCGCTCCCAAGAAGGACAGCCAGGGGGTCCCCCCCATGCTCCGGGGGAAGCACACCGCCGCCAATGCCACGGCAAAGCCCGCCCCGGCATTCACACCGATGATGTTGGGAGCCGCCAGCGGATTGTGGAGCGCGGTTTGAATCACCACACCGCTGACTGCCAGGGCCGCTCCGGTGAGCAGCGCCGCCAGGGTCCGCGGCAGGCGGACAAACCAGAAAATCCGCCCCGACAGGGAGCTGTCCGCCCCCTGCTTCAGGGCACTTACCAGCTCCCCCGGGGTCAGGCCCACTGCGCCCAGGCAGAGGCTCAGCACCCCGGAAATCCCCATGCACACCGCCAGGGCCAGCACCACCAGGGCTTCACGCCTGGGGGTACAGGATGTTTGCAAGGTTTTCATAGGCTTCACCCCACCGGTCATTTGGTTTCAGGTTGTACAGGGTCGGGTCCATGAGGTGGAAGCGCCCTTCCCGCACCGCCGTCAGGCAGTCCCAGGCCGGGTCACTGAGCAGGGTATTTTCCAGCACGCCCTGGGCGACACTGGGGTCCGCCGACTGGAGCACCACGAAGATGAATTCCGGGTCCTGCTGCAAAATCACTTCCATGCTCAGGTTTTCCAAAAGGCTTTCCTGGCTGTCGGCAATGTTCGCCGCCCCCAGGTCTTTGAGCATCTCCCCCAGCACGCTGCTGACACTGTTTTTCACCTTGCAGCCGCTGCCGGACACCCGGATGTACAGTGCGGTGGGTTCCCGCCCGTCTGCAAGCTCCTTCGCCGCTTCCACCCGGGCGCACACGTCCAGTCCGTAGCGCTGATAATTTTCCGTTTTCCCCGTAATTTGGGTCAGGATATCCATCATGTGCAGATAATCCTGGAAGGTGCTCACCTGGAAATAGGCAACGTCAATGCCCATGGCTTCCAGGGGCTCCTGCAGGGCCAGGTCCGCCTGGGTGTTCACGCTGGCAATGACGAAATCCGGCTCCGCCGCGATGATCGTCTCCAGGCTGATCTGCTTGGTGGAGCCCAGGTTGATCACATCGTCGCTGAGCGGAATGTGGAATCCCGTCCAGGTGTCCGAGGCCGCCGCCACCAGACTGTCCAGCCCACCGGCCAGATACCACATATGGGCAAAGGAGCCGATGAGCGCCACCACCCGCTCCGCGCTTTCCACGGTTACGGTGCGGCCCAGATCATCTTCAAAGCGCACACAGGCGCTTTCCGCCTCCCCCGCCCCGGGCACAGATCCCAGGCACACCAGCACAGCCAGCAGAACGGTCAACAATCTCTTTTTCATTTTCTTTTCTCCGTTTCTGATTTTCAGTATCAGTGTATCGATTTTTGGGCAAATGTCAAGCGTTTTGTTCCTTCTGACCCCTGCCAGTTCTTTCCGCATTCCAACCCGGCAGACACACAAATTGCAATTTTTCAAATTGATCGATATCCATTCCTTGCGGAATGGACGATATACGCCGGGCGTTCGATATGTGTAACCACTCGAGATGCGCTGCGGCGCGAGGGGAATGGATATCCTATCGAATGCGGCAACGCTGCATATATCGATGCCGCAGGCAATATCGCATTTTGCCGGAGG
>JALFGI010000120.1 GCA_022777455.1 Clostridiales bacterium
TTTGAAGCGCAGGGCGCTTCACCCCAATGCGTGCTCGGCTGGTCTGTCGTCGTTACACTCCTGGGCACCGCTCGGTTCGTTTTTGCACGCCATTAATGGATGGGAAATCATTTTTACTGCGCAGAAACGTTACCGGGCGCCCCCCAGGAGTCCCGGATTTCACACCAGCCCGGTGCGCCATTGTCCGCGGGCACTGCCCGCCAATTTATTGCATGTCTACTGAATCAGGCCTGGGCCGTGTTTGAGGGATGCTCCCGCAAATAGGCAAACAGCACCGGGGTGATGGCCGGATAGGTGACATTGGAAGGAAGGGCGTCAAAGGTCTGCACCTGGGCCATTTCACTTTCCGGCATCGGACCCAGCTTGCGGATTTTCGCCCGAAAGACCATACCGTTCGCCCAGTCCTCCGGCGTTCCGGCCCAGTAGTCACACAGGGGCCCAATCTCGAATTCCAGCGCCCCGGATTCCTCATAAAGCTCCCGCCGGGCGGCCTCCATGGGCGTTTCTCCCGGCTCGATGTGGCCTCCCTGGGTCTCCCAGGTGGTGCGGTTTTTATGCCGGCTGAGCAGGATCTTCCCCTGATATTCCGATAAAATTACCACGTATTTGTAGCTTTTTAAGCTTCCTACTTCATATGTCCTGCATGTCATGCCCATTCCTCCTGTTACTGCCGGTTACCTTCCCGCAGCTGCTCCCATTCGGCCCGGGTGATGGCATAAGCGTAGGAGATGGTGTTTTTCGGGTCCGGGTATTCCTTCACCTTTTTCATGCCGTTGGCAATGGCGGTGGAGTAGGAGCCCACGTTGGTGTACTTCATGTAGGAATAGAGCACATCGTACTGGGTGTTCTCAAAAGCCCAATCCCGGGCAGCCCGGGCGGCCTCCTTGCCGTAGCCCTGCCGCCAGTGTTTTTTGTGGATGTGATAACCGATTTCCGGGAGCATCCGGCCATCGATGTTTTGCAGGGTCAGGCCGCAGTCACCGATGAATTCCCCGGTCTGTTTCAGCACCACCGCCCACAGGCCGAAGCCGAATTTCCGGTAGTTTTCCAGGTTCCATTCAATCCAGTGTCTGGTTTTTTCCGGGGTGAAGGGAGCGGGATAGTGCTGCATGGTCTCCGGGTCGGAGAGAATTTCATACAGTGCGTCAAAATCCTCCATGGTGTACTCCCGCAGGATCAGGCGCCGGGTCTCGATGGTCATTGCGATCACTCCTTAATACGAATTGTTGCGCCATTATAAAACATTTATTCGGAACAGTCAAACACTTTTTGCGTGAAATCTGTAAAAAAATGCTTGCAATTTGCAAATATGAGTGGTATGCTTTATGCAAGTTGTTGTTGGAGGCTAACGCCATGACTACCATGAGCTTTGCTGCACAGTCCTACTTTTATTACTATTACTTTTTTACCCGAAAAAAGTAATAGCGATTTGTGCTGCAATGCTTCCCACAGGAGCAATAGAACGTTTTCAAAACGCCGCACGATTCGCCGTGCGGCGTTATTTTTGTAAGGAGTGCTTATCATGATTGCAATTCTGAAACACGGTACAACCCCCTCCCAGACCAGTCACCTGGTGGACTGGCTGAAAACCATGAATCTGGATGTCCACATCTCCCAGGGCAAGGAAGTGACCATTCTGGGCCTGATCGGCGATACCAGCCGGGTGGACATGGAACTGCTGAACAGCCTGGAAATCGTGGAAACGGTGAAGCGGGTGTCCGAGCCTTTCAAGCAGGCAAACCGGAAATTTCATCCCCAGGACTCCGTGATCGAAGCCGGCGGCTCCAAGATCGGCGGCGGGTACTTCGGTCTGATCGCCGGTCCCTGCTCCGTGGAAAGTGAAGAGCAAATCATTCAGGTAGCCCAGGCCGTGAAAGAAGCCGGAGCCAATTTCCTCCGGGGCGGCGCCTTCAAGCCCCGCACCTCCCCCTACGCCTTCCAGGGCATGGGTGCCGAGGGCATCCGGCTGCTGCTGAAGGCAAAGGAAGCCACCGGCCTCCCCATTGTTACGGAGCTGATGAACATCAACACCCTGGATTTGTTTTCCGATGTGGATGTGATTCAGGTTGGCGCCCGGAACATGCAGAACTTCGATCTGCTGAAGGAGCTGGGCAAGACCAACAAGCCCATCCTGCTGAAGCGTGGCCTGGCCAATACCCTGCAGGAGCTGCTGATGAGTGCGGAATACATCATGAGCGAGGGCAACGAGAACGTGATTCTCTGTGAGCGGGGCATCCGCACCTTTGAAACCTACACCCGGAACACCCTGGACCTGTCTGCCGTGCCGGTGCTCCATGAGCTGAGCCACCTGCCCGTGGTCATCGACCCCAGCCACGCCACCGGCAAATCCCGATTGGTTCCCAGCATGGCCTACGCCGCTGCCGCCTGCGGCGCGGACGGCCTGATGATCGAAGTACACAACGATCCGGAGCACGCCCTGTGCGACGGCGCCCAGTCCCTGACGCCCAGCCAGTTCGCCGAGGTCAGCCGGAAGGTGAAGCAGATTCGTGAGGTAATGGTATGACCGTTGGAATTTTGGGCCTGGGGCTCATCGGCGGCTCCCTGGCCAGGGCCTATAAGCTGGCGGGCCACACCGTTTATGTGAAAAACCGGGACGAAAGCATGTTTTCCTTTGCCATGCTCTCCGGCGCGGTGGACGGCAAGCTGAATGAAGAAACCATCCCCGCCTGCGATCTTCTGCTGCTGGCCATCTATCCCGACGGCAGTGCCGGCTGGCTGGAGGAAAACGCACCCCTCATTTCCAAAAATGCCCTGGTCATCGACTGCTGCGGCATCAAGGAGCAGGTATGCGCCCGGTGCTTCCCGGTGGCAAAGCAGTACGGCTTTACCTTTGTAGGCGGCCATCCCATGGCGGGCTCCCAGTTCTCCGGCTTCAAATACAGCCGGGCAAACCTGTTCCAGGGCGCGCCCATGGTGCTGGTGCCTCCGGTGTACGACGACATGGCCCTGCTGCAGCGGGTGAAGGACGCTTTGGAGCCCTGCGGCTTCGGATTCTTCTCCGTGACCACTGCCAAGGATCACGACCGGATGATCGCCTTTACCTCCCAGATGCCCCACATTCTCAGCAATGCCTTTATCAAATCCCCCACCGCAACGGAGCACAAGGGCTTCTCCGCCGGAAGCTACCGGGATCTGACCCGGGTGGCCTGGCTGAATGCGGGGATGTGGACGGAACTGTTCCTGGAAAACCGGGAGAATCTGCTCTTTGAGCTGGATCAATACATCGATAGTCTCACCCAGTACCGCCAGGCGCTGGAGGACCAGGACGAGGCCAGGCTCTATGCCCTCCTGGAAGAGGGCAAAAAGCGGAAAGAAGAGGTGGACGGATGCAAAAAGTAACCATTTCCGCCTCCCGCTCCTATGACATTCTCATCGGAAGCGGACTGCTGGGAAAGCTGGGGCAGGAAGCGAACAAATTCCCCAAGGTGAAAAAGGTGTGCATCGTCAGCGAGAGCAATGTGTATCCCCTCCACGGTGCAGCCGCTGAGAAAAGCCTCCGGGATGCCGGGTTTGAGGTGGTTTCCTACGTCTTCCCCGCCGGGGAAGAGAGCAAATGCGGCAGCACCTACCTCTCCTTACTGAATTTTCTGGCAGAGCATCAGCTGACCCGCTCCGACCTGCTGGTGGCCCTGGGCGGCGGCGTGGTGGGAGACCTCACCGGCTTTGCCGCTGCCACCTTCTTAAGGGGCGTGAAGTTCATTCAGGTGCCCACCACATTGCTGGCCGCAGTGGATTCCTCCGTGGGCGGCAAGACCGCCATTGACCTGCCGGCGGGGAAGAATCTGGCGGGAGCCTTTTATCAGCCCAGCCTGGTGCTGTGTGACACGGACCTGCTGAGTACCCTGCCCCGGGAGATTTTCCTGGACGGCTGCGCCGAGGTCATCAAATACGGCATCATCTACGACCGGGCCTTTTTTGACTACCTGAAAGAGGCCGGCCCGGAATTTGACCGGGAACGGGTGATCCGGCGCTGCGTGGAGCTGAAACGGGACGTGGTGATGGAGGATGAATTCGACACGGGTAATCGGATGAAGCTGAACCTGGGCCACACGGTGGGTCATGGCGTGGAAGCCAGAAGCCACTTTGGCCTGTCCCATGGCAAATCCGTGGCCATCGGCACCGCCATGGTCAGCCGGGCCGCCGCGAAGCTGGGGCTGCTTTCCCAAGAGGATGCCCGGAACATCCAGGACACCCTGGCTGACTATGGACTTCCCATCCGCACCGGGTACCCGGCTGAAGAATTGGTGCAATATATGCTCTCCGACAAGAAGCGCTCCGGGGGCACCATCCCGCTGATCATCCCCACTTCCATCGGGCACTGTGACATTGTTCCCACCCCGGTGGAGGAACTCACCGCTTTTGTTCAGGCAGGACTGTAATATGGATATGATCATCACTCCGAAAACGCTCTCCGGGGAGATTACCGCCATCCCCTCCAAATCCCAGGCCCACCGGCTGCTGATCTGCGCCGCCTTTGCCGACGAGCCTACAGTGCTCCACTGCCCGGAAACCAACCGGGATATGGATGCCACCGCCGGGTGTCTCCGGTCCCTGGGGGCGGACATTACCCGCACAAGCACCGGCTACCTGGTCAGGCCTGTGCAGTTCCTTCCCGAATCCGCCGTGCTGAACTGTCAGGACAGCGGCTCTACCTTGCGGTTTTTGCTGCCGGTGGCAGGCGCTCTGGGGGTGGACACCATCTTCCAGATGGAAGGAAGGCTCCCCCAGCGTCCCCTCTCCCCTCTGTGGGAGGAAATGGAGCGGATGGGCTGCCGGCTCAGCAGGCCAACAGAAGACACCCTTCGCTGCCAGGGAAGGCTGTCCCCCGGAACCTTCACCATCAGCGGCGGCATTTCCAGCCAGTTTATCACGGGGCTGCTCCTTGCCTGTGCCCTGATCCCCGGGGAAAGCCGGATTGAAATCACCGGGAAGCTGGAATCCGCGCCCTATGTGACCATGACTTTGGAGGCCATGAAACGATTTGGTCTGGAGGTCAAGGATTTTACGGTAACAGGCGGGCAGCCCTTCCGCTCCCCCGGGCAGCTAACCGTGGAGGGTGACTGGAGCAACGGCGCCTTCTTCCTCGCCGCCAAGGCGCTGGGAAGCGACGTTGAGGTTGCGAACCTCTCTCCTGTTTCCGCCCAGGGTGACCGTGCAGCGGCGGAGCTTTTGCCGGGGCTGGAGGATTTTCTCACCATCGATGCCTCCGATATCCCCGATCTGGT
>JALFGI010000182.1 GCA_022777455.1 Clostridiales bacterium
ATGCTGACAATCTGTTCGTCCTTGAATTGGGATTCCTCACCGGTCAGTGCAGAAATGGGAACGACGCTGGTGCCTTTCAGATAATTCCGGTAGTCGTCCATAGGGTGGCCGGAAATATAGATGCCGGTGGTCTCCTTCTCCATGGCCATCAGCTCTGCCCGGGGGAACTCCGCCTTTTTGGGAATGGGAATACTGGCCGCCGCGTCTTCCTCCGACAGCATGGAAAACAGGCCCATCTGACCATCCAGATTTTTCCTTCTGGAAGAGGAAACGCTGTCCATCATGGATTCATACACCGAAAGAAGCTCGCTGCGGTGGTAGCCGAAGCAGTCCATGGCGCCGCATTTGATGAAGTTTTCTACGGCCCGTTTGTTCAGCTCCCCCTCCCCCATCCGTTCCAGAAATTCCTCCAGGGTTTTGAAGGGGCCGCCCTCATTCCGTTTGCCCACCATGGTCCGAATCAGTCCATGGCCCACATTCTTCACTGCCCCCAGGCCGAAACGGATGCAGTCCCCCTCAACGATGAAGTGGTCATCCGAGTGGTTGATATCCGGCGGCAGGGTAACAATGCCAATCTCCCTGCACTCTGCAATGTAACCGGAGATTTTCTCTGCCGAATCCAGCACTGAGGTCATCAGAGCCGCCATATACTGCCTGGGATAATGGCATTTAAGGTAAGCAGTCTGGTAAGAGACCACCGCATAACACACAGCGTGGGCCTTGTTGAAGGCATAGTTTGCGAAGTCAACGATCTCATCGTAAATAGACTGAGCCGCCTGCTCACTGACACCCTTTGCAATGGCGCCGGAAATATTCTGCTCCGGGTCACCGTAGACGAAAACCTTCCGCTCCGCCTCGATGACCTTCATCTTTTTCTTGGAGATGGCCCGGCGGATGTTGTCCGCCTGCCCCATGGTATAGCCGCCCAGGCTGCGGAATATCTCAATCACCTGCTCCTGATAGACAATACAACCGTAGGTAACCTTGAGGATCGGCTCCAGCAAAGGAGTTTTATAGCGGATTTTTCTGGGGTCCAGCTTATTGGCAATGAAGGTGGGAATGGAATCCATTGGGCCGGGACGGTAAAGGGCCACAATCGCGGTGAGGTCTTCAATGGAGGTGGGCTTCATGTTGATGCACACACCGGTGATTCCCGCGGATTCCAGCTGGAACACGCCCTGGGTTTTGCCCTCCGCCAGCATGGCGAAGGTTTCCGGATCGTTATCCGGAATTTTGTCAATGAAGAAGTTGGGATTCTGCTTTTGGATCTGCTCCTCCGCATCCCGGATCACCGTCAGGTTCCGCAGGCCCAGAAAGTCCATTTTCAAAAGGCCCAGCTCCTCAATGGTGGTCATGGTATACTGGGTAACAACGGTATTATCATTGGTGGAAAGGGGCACATAGCTGTACACCGGGTCCGCAGTGATCACCACGCCGGCAGCGTGGGTGGAGGTATTTCTGGGCATTCCCTCCAGGGACATGGCCGTATCCACCAGGGTTTGAATCCTGCCGTCGTTTTGGTACATTTCCTTGAGCTTGGGCGAAGATTCGATGGCTTCCTTCAGCGTGATGTGCGGTGTAGAAGGGACCAGCTTGGCCACCACATCGGTTTCGGCATAGGAAAAATTCAGCGCCCGTCCCACATCACGGATGGCGCCCCGGGCCGCCATGGTGCCGAAGGTGGCAATCTGGGCCACATGGTCGGCGCCGTATTTGCCCATGACGTACTCAATGACCTCGCCCCGGCGTTCCTGGCAGAAATCCGTATCGAAATCGGGCATGCTCACCCGTTCCGGGTTCAGGAATCGCTCGAAAATGAGGGAATATTTCATGGGGTCCACTTCTGTGATGTGCATACAGTATGCCACAATGGAAGCGGCACCGGAGCCTCTGCCCGGGCCTACAGGAATACCGGATTTCTTGGCGTAGTGGATAAAATCCCAAACGATCAGATAATAGTTGACATAGCCCATCCGGCTGATGACACCAATTTCATATTCCAGCCGGTCTTTGTATTCCCGGGGGGGCTCAGGATATCGCTCCCGGAATCCGTCATAGCACAGCTTCCGGAAATATTCTTCGTTGGTATACCCCTCCGGCACCGGAAAGGAAGGAAGGTGATATTCATGGAACACAAAGTCAAGATTGCATTTTTCCGCAATCTTCACGGTATTTTCAAAGGCCTCCTCGCAGCCAGGGAACAGTTCCCGCAGCTCCTGCTCGCTTTTCAGGTAGAAATCATCGGAGGGAAACCGCATTCGGTTTTCATCGTCCACGGTTTTTCCGGTCTGAATGCACAGAAGAACATCCTGCATTTTGGCGTCTTCCCGGCGCAGGTAGTGGGCATCGTTGGTCACCACCAGAGGCAGCCCCGTCTCCCGGGCAATGCGGCGAACCCCCTGGTTCACAGCCTGCTGCTCGCTGAGGCCATGGTCCTGAAGCTCCAGATAGAAGTTGCCCTCGCCCATGATTTCGGCCATGGTCAGCGCGTATTTCTTTGCCTCCTCGTAGGACTCCGCCATCAGATATTGGGGGATGGCACCGGCCAGGCAGGCAGACAGGGCAATAAGGCCCTCATGCCGCTCCCGGAGCAGATCCAGATCGATGCGGGGCTTTCCATAGAAGCCCCGGAGAAAAGCCTGGGAAACCATGTAGCACAGGTTTTCGTAGCCCGTCCGGTTTTTGCACAGCAGCACCAGATGGTACGGATCATTGTCCACACCGTGAATCCGATCCCCCATCTTCCGCCGAGCCACATAGACCTCGCAGCCGATGATTGGTTTGATGCCGGCAGCCTTGGCAGCTTTGTAAAAATCAATGCAGCCATACATCACACCATGGTCAGTGATGGCAATGGTATCCTGCCCCAGTTCCTTCACCCGGTCCATCATGCGGTCGATGCGGCAGGCTCCGTCCAAAAGGCTGTATTCCGTGTGAACATGAAGATGAACAAAGCTCATACATTTTCCTCCCTGGCCAGTTCCACCAGCCTTTTCAGCCGGTGATTCATGGCGGGCTTTGAGATTTTCGGCTCGATCATTCCGGCAAGCTCCGTCAGAGAAGCCTCCGGATTCTCCTCCCGCACTTTGGCCGCCTGCTTCAGCTTTTCGGGCAGCTGATCGAATTGGTTTCTTTCCCGCAGAATCCGAATGGCGTTCATGTGTTCCTGGGAAGCTTCCACCACCTTGGTGATGTTGGCATCATCGCAGTTGCAGCGCCGGTTCACCTGGTTGTTCAGCTCATGCTCCAGCCGGGCTTCGATGATTCCCATGGAGGCAACGGAGGCACCCAGAAATGTCAAAAAGTCCGCAATCTGCTCACTCTGCTTCAGATAAATCACCTGAGCGCCGCTGCGGGATGCCAGCTTCGGCAGGAAACCCAAGGTTTCCTGGATGATGAGATAGCTTTCCTTGGCCACACTGTGGTGGGTGGTGGCCAGCTCCAGATGGTAACCCTTCACCGGATCGGTCACGCTGCCGCCGGACAGAAAGGCACCCCGAAGGAAAGCGGCTTTACAGCAGTCATTTTCCACGATGGGCAGATTCACATGCAGGGAAAAGGTTTCCCGGGTATCGAAACCGAAGGCATTCATAATGGAAGACAGCTTTCCTGCATCCTGAATCTGGAATACCATCTTCCCTCCTTTCCCGTCTCCCGCCTGGGTATCGAAGCCGAAGCCGAAAGTCTTTTTAAAGAGTTTGGGAAGGAGCGCCGCAAATTCAGCGCTTTCCGTAATGATTTTGATGGAATCGTTTCGGAAGCTGTTGCAGAACAGCAGAACTCCGAAGCACTCCGCCAGAGCGCAGCACCCCGACTGCGGGAAGGAGCGGCAGATTTCTGCCTTTGCGGAAGCGGAAAAGGAGCGCATGGAAACACCTTCTTTTTTACCAGATTCTGATTTCCGGTTCCAGCCGAATGCCGGAAGCAGCAAACACCCGATCGGAAACCTGAGTCAACAATTCTTTCACATCATGTGCGGTAGCTCCGCCCAGATTCACGGCAAAGCCCGCATGTTTCCCAGAGATAGCTGCATTGCCCACCCGGTAGCCCTTCAGTCCTGCCTGGTCGATCAGGGCCGCCGCGTATCCACCCACCGGGCGCTTGAAGGCGGAACCGGCGGAGGGCAGATCCAACGGCTGGGAGGCACTGCGTTTTGCCTGCAGCTGCCTCATCCTTGCCTTTACCGCTTCGGGAGAATCCTGGGCAAGTCCAAAAACAGCGCTGACCACAATTTCCCCGGATTCTTCCAAAATGCTGTGCCGGTAGCCAAAGTCCATTTCCTCCCGGGAAAGCTGCCTGGTCTTCCCGTTTCGATCCATCACGGCAACGCTCCGGCAGATCTGGCTGATTTCGCCGCCATAGGCACCGGCATTCATGTACACGCCGCCGCCCACCGTGCCCGGAATGCCATGGGCAAATTCCATTCCTGTCAAGCCGTGATTGGCCGCAAAAACCGCCGCCCGGGTCATGGTGACCCCGGACATGACCCGGATTTTGTCTTCTGCCAGCAGCTCCATTCCGTTCATGCAGTCCTTGAGACAGACGATCAGTCCCGGGAGGCCTTCATCAGGAGCCAGAACGTTTGTTCCTGCGCCAAGAATAACAGGTTTTATGTCCAATTTCCCGGACACCTTCAGGACTTCGGAAAGTTCCTCCTCATTCTGGGGGAATGCCATAACCGCAGCCGGGCCGCCAATGCGAAAGGACGTGTGTTTGCTCATGGGTTCGTCAAAACGAAGCGCAATCTGCGGCAGATTATCCGCAATTCTTTGCTGAAACTGGTTTAATTCCACAATAAACGCCTCCGGGTGTATAATCCATTTCAGTATATCACACTTCATCTCATTGTGCAACAAAAAATGGATTGCCCCGCATAAACAGGGCAATCCGAAAAGGAATATGAAAGGAGTCGGGGAGAATTACTTCTCCACAATTTCCAGCACTTCCATGGGGCAGGCCTTGACACAGATGCCGCAGGCGATGCACTTGGAAGCGGGGTTCTCGGGCTTCAGGACCATGACCTTCATGGGACAGGCTTCCACGCACTTGCCGCAGCCGACGCAGTTCTTCTTGTTGATCATGTAAACACCGGTCTTGGCATTCTGGGTGATGGCGTCGTGCTCACAGGCCTTCATGCACTTGCCGCACTGGATGCACACATTGGGCTTTGCACCGGTGCCCTTGGCAACGATCCGGATGCAGCTCAGGTCAGGATGAAACTCCTTGTAGAAGGCCTGAGAACATGCACGGACACACTCCAGACAAGCCATGCACTGAACGTCTTTTTTTACAGAGAGTTTTTTCATAATAAAACGAACTCCTTTATGTATTTTAAATGGGGAATATTTCTTGTAATATTATATACGAAAGATTAGAAAATAGCAATGGCTAAATTGCCGAAGTTTTCTGCCTTTCTCAAAAAAAGAAAAATTTTGGCAGAATGATTTCAGTACCAATGGGAATACTGGATTTGAAACAAGCAAAATTTGGAGGGGAAAACATGAAATCCACAATTCAAATGGTCTGTGCGGTAGCACTGATCGCGATGCTTCTTTCCGGCTGCCGGACAAGAGCCCGAAATAACACCACAACCACCGCAACAACCATGCCCGCCACCACGCAGACCACTTCGGTCACCACAATGCCAGAAACGCAAGTGACCACGCAGCCCACAACCAACGCCACCACAAATACCACGACGAATACCGCGGCAACCACGAACACCGAAACCAATGGCGCAGATGACAACCGGTCCCGCACCGCGCCAAACTCCGGAAGCGGCACAGCCGGTCAGAACAGCACCACTGTTGTTCCCGGCGGCACCACGAAATAATGCACATCCGCTTGCCGCTGCACAACGGTAAGCGGATGGATACATCCAATTCCCCGTCAAATCAGAGGACGGAAATGTAGCGTCCGATTTTCTTCTGGGTCTTTCTTGCGGCGGTCACTGCCGCCTGAACAAAGTCCATCTCCCGGTATTCTTCTTCCCTCCAGGCACAGGTAACGGAAATGCCCACGCAGCAGATCGCCCCATGGCCCAGATTGTTAAACCCATAGGATGCGTTTTTGGCATTGGCGCCGGGAGCATCCATACCATCCACAATCATAAATTGCTTTGGATACTTGGCCCGGAACATTTTCACGCTGTCCCCCGCCATGGCAGAGGCCGCAATGCCGATCCTGGAATAGCCGTACTTCCCCACCGTATTCGCCCCAAACCGATTCACATAATCCGCAGCGGCCAGATGGACGGTTCGGGAACCTGCCAGCAGGTCCTGAATCTCCGAGGAAGATTTATTGGGGGAACGCACCACCACAAACAGATCCTTTTTCTGGTTCTCACAATAGGGCAGGAAGGGCTTAATGATTTCGCTTCCGAAGTAGCCGGAAATCAGGATACCGTCACAGGGCAGCTTGCTTCCCTCACCCCAGATTTGGTCTGCGGATTGCTTGGCCAACGCCGCAGAAGAGACCCCGCAGGCATCCAGCAGCGTATAGAAGCCAAGAGAGGCAGCCCGCTTCATCAGATTGGACAGGGTGGCTACGCCTTTCTCTCCCAGCAACGCAAAGTGCATCAGGCTGAACCGAACGGCGGCAGCCTCTCCCTTCAGTCCGGTGAGGAGCTGGGCGCAGTAATCGGCATAGGCATCACAAAAATCTTCGTGGGCCTGCACCACCTGCTCCGGAAGCACTTCCTCGCCCACTGAAAAATTCACCATCAGGGTATTATTCAGCTTCTTCATTTTTGTTTGCAGCAAATCAATTGACATCGCAGCAGGCCCCCAATCTCAATTTTTCTTGCAGTATATCCACTTTTTATACAGTATAACACATTTTTCAAATTGTGTATAGAAAGAAATCGGTATTTTTTATTTTTCCGCGGGACATACTACTGCCACAGGGGGTGAGGATATGGATATCAAAACAATTGCCGTAACCGCAGGTTTGGGTGCTGCAGCCGGAATGGTGGCCGTTCTGGCAATGCCCCGGAACAACCCGACCAGGAAGCTGGCGGCGAAAGCAGCCGACAAAGTGGAAGATCTGGCCTGGAAGGTTTCCGACACCATTTCAGACAAGATGGATATGGACAAATAGCAAGCTGGGGTTGCCTCACAGCGGTGAGACAACCCCATCCTTTTTACCTGTTTCCACCCGAACGGGTGATGATTCCACAGGCGATTTTGCTTCCCGCATTTCCCGAGGGCTGGGAATGAAAGTCATCCGGTTCGGCGTGAATGATGACCGTCTTACCAATCACTTCCCCCACATGGAACCGGCCGGTTAGGACCTTCATATAAGCACTCCCATGATCGGCCAGCAGCGGCGGCAAGTCCCCCGCATGGTTCGGATGCTGGGTCCTCCCGGGATTGAAGTGGCTGCCGGCATTGGGAAAGCCGTCCCCCTCACAGCTTGTTCCATCGTGGATGTGAAAGGCAAAGAACCCCGTTTCCGTCCTGGGAAGACCTGTCACCTCCGCTTCAACAATCACACCATTTTCCCTTTGAAAAAAACGCACCATTCCGCGCACCGTTGGATGGCTGCTGTCCCCGCGAATTTGGGCGACAGCAATGGGATAAATATTTCGCTTCAAACAATCACCCCAGATTCATCCTATGCGGCTGATCCTTCCATAGAATCTATTGGCAAAAACAGAACGAAAGTCTGTGCCCGGATACTCCTTGCTCCGACACGCGAACTACCTGTGCAAAAAAGTTTGGAACCAGGGCACGGCTCTGGTTCCATTTCCGATACCCCTTATTTCCGGTATCCGGAAACAAGGTCCACCTGATTTATCATATGTTCTGTGTCGCCGGCGAGGAATTTCTCAAAATTCTCACCGGTGATGCGCACAATGCGTTCAAAGGTCTCCTGCAGGAAGAAATTCCCGGAAGCGTGAGGTGTAATGATGCACCGGGGAGCATCCCACAGGGGGTGTTCTGCAGGCAGGGGTTCCGGCTCCGTCACGTCCAGCGCTGCACCGCCCAGTGTGTTCCCTTCCCGCAGGAGCTTGTTCAGCGCATCGCAGTCCACCGCGTCTCCCCGTCCGCAATTGATCAGGTAAGCGCCTTTCTTCATCAGCCGCATCCTGCGTTCATCCATAATATGATGGGTCTGGGCCGTGCTGGGCAGCACCATCGCCACGAAATCCGCCCTGGGGAGCAATTCATCCAGTTGGTCCATTCCGTAAATCTCATCCACGCAGTCCGGCTTCATGGCTGCACGCCTCCGGACGCCGATCACATGGCTCCCCAAGGCCTTCATGCGCGCAGCGTATTCACTGCCGATATCTCCCAGGCCGATCACCAGGGTGGTGGAATTCCAGACGGAGGTCACGCTGCCCTCTGTGTTCCACCGGTGGTTCACCTGGTTGCGCAGATACAGGTCCATTTTCCGGCAGAGCATATAGGTCATGGCAACCATACCTTCGGAAACCGTCAGGCCATAGGCGCCTGTGGCGTTCGTCAGGATGGTTCCCGGCTTGATAATGCCCGGATCGCAGTAGGGGTCCGTACCGGCAGAATTCAGCTGAAGCCACCGGAGCTTCCGGGACTGGGCCACCAATGCAGGATCTGCATTGCCAAAAATCACATCTGCCGCAGCCACCTGCTCCGGTGTCGCATCGGCAATGGTTGTATAAGTAAAGCTGCAATCCCGTCCGATTGACGCAATGTAGCGTTTGTGCGAATCCTGAAAGGGCATTACCACCAATACGTTTTTCATTCTTGAATCCCTCCAACATGATTGTTCTTTGGCAAAAATGACAATGGTTATAAAAAAAGGTCAGCTTCGACTGAAACTGACCTTTTTGGTCGGAGTGGCGGGATTCGAACCCGCGGCCTCATGGACCCGAACCATGCGCGATACCAAACTTCGCCACACCCCGATAGCGCTGATATTATAATGAAAAATCTGTATTTTGTCAAGGGCAAATGGGTATTTTCAGTGGAAAGGGATGAGCCTTTCTGCCATTGCATAGAATTGTATGAGGTGATCTCTATGAAAAAATCAGAGGCGGTGGAGCGTTCCGGCTGGATTCTTCCGGTCTGCTTGCTTTTTCTTTGCGTTTTTCTGCTCCTGGGGGCGGTTTACCGGTTTGCGCCCCAATGCGCAGAAGCGGTGCAGCCCTTTTTCCCGCTGCTTGGCAGGGTTTCTTCCGGGCTGGATGAAGCGGTGGAAGAACTGAGGGAAGGCAGAGGTGTCAAAGAGGCGGTACAGGTTTTCCTCCACGGGGTTTGCGGAAATGCTGAGACGGATCCGTATTGACTACGGCTTTTATATTTTTGCGGCTGCATTGCTTCTGATTATTCCGATCCGGTGGATTCTCGCCGCTTTCCTGGCGGCACTGGTTCACGAGCTGGGGCATTATCTGGCGGTCCGGCTGCTGGGCGGGGAGGTAGCCGGCGGAGAAATGACCTGGCGGGGTGCCCGGATGGAGGTGTTTCCCATGAGCCCCAGACGGGAACTGGTCTGCATTCTTGCCGGCCCGGCGGCCAGTCTTTTGCTGCTCTGCCTGGCCCGGATTTTCCCGCGTGTGGCAATTTGCGGGCTGATCCAGGGGTGTTACAATCTGCTGCCCATTGCTCCCCTGGACGGCGGAAGGGCGCTGCACTGCCTCCTGTCCCTTCTGGAAAAGCGCCAATTCCGGCTTTTTTCGCGTCCGGGCGGAAAAATTCCTTGCAAAGAAGGAAAACACAGAGTACAATAGAGCCACTATGTGCTATGAGGTATACCTATGACCGACCTGAAAAACAGAATCCTGCCCTCCGTTCAGAAGCCTGCCAGATATACCGGCGGCGAATGGGGCGCGGTGCAGAAGAACAAAGAGAATGTGAACGTCCGGGTGGCGTTCTGCTTCCCGGATACCTATGAGATCGGCATGTCCAATGTGGGAATGCGGATTCTCTACGGTGTGATGAACGGAATGGACCGGGTGTGGTGCGAGCGGGTGTTTGCCCCTTGGGGGGATATGGAGGAGCAGATGCGCAAAAACCATCTGCCCCTGTGGGCGCTGGAAAGCCAGGACCCGGTGGCGGATTTTGACATGGTCGCCTTCACCATCGGCTATGAGATGTCCTATTCCAATATTCTCAATATGCTGGATCTGGCTGGTATCCCCCTGCATTCCAAAGATCGTCACGGTCTGAAAAACATGGTTTTTGCCGGTGGCGTTTGTGCCTTCAACCCGGAGCCCCTGGCGGATTTCATCGACTTTTTCTCCATCGGCGAGGGAGAAGACATCACTGTGGAAATCGTTTCCCTTTATGAGAAAGCGAAGAATGCCGGATGGAGCAAGGAGGAATTCCTCCGGGAGGTGTCCAAGGTCGATGGTGTCTATGTGCCTGGCTTCTATACCCCGGAGTATCACCCGGACGGCACCCTTGCCGCTGTGAAGGTCCGTGAGGGCGCACCGGCGGTGGTCACCAAGAGAATCATCGAGGATTTGGATTCCGCCTATTTCCCCACGAAAATGATCGTTCCCTCCACGGAAATCGTCCACGACCGGGCCAATCTGGAGATTTTCCGGGGCTGCATCCGAGGCTGCCGGTTCTGCCAGGCAGGCTTCAGCTGCCGCCCGGTGCGCAAGAAGAGTCCGGAGGTGCTCTACCGCCAGGCGGTGGAGGTTATGAACAATTCCGGCAACAATGAAATTACCCTTTCCAGCCTTTCCACCTCCGATTACCGGGGCTTGAAGGAACTGACGGACGAGCTGATTCCTTACTGCGCCCGGAACCGCATCAGCCTTTCCGTGCCCTCCCTGCGGGCGGATAATTTCTCCCGGGAGCTGATGGAAAAGCTTCAGACCGTCCGCAAAAGCGGTCTGACCTTTGCACCGGAGGCAGGCACCCAGCGCCTTCGGGATGTGATCAACAAGAATCTGCAGGAGGAGGAAATCCTCTCTACCTGCGCCCGGGCCTTTGCGGGCGGCTGGAGCAACGTCAAGCTTTATTTCATGCTGGGACTTCCCACGGAGACCGACGAAGATGTGCTGGGCATTGCGGAGCTGGTATATAAAATCATTCAGGCCTGGAAGGAAAATGGCGTCAACAAAAAGCGGGGCCTTCGGGTCCATGTGGCCACGGCCTATTTTGTGCCCAAGCCCCACACGCCCTTCCAGTGGGAACAGCAGATCACCCCCCAGGAGTATCTGAGAAGATGTAAGCTGCTGAAGGATCATTTCTATTCCAAGTCCATTGAGTACGATTACCACAGTGTGGAGCTGAGCACCCTGGAAGCCGTGTTTGCCAGAGGTGACCGCCGCTTGGGCGCGGTGATCGAAGAGGCGGTAAAGCATGGAGCCAAGCTGGACGGCTGGGACGAGTATTTTGATTACGGCAAATGGCACGATGCCTTTGTTGCCTGCGGCATCCCCGAGGAATTCTATACCACCCGGGGCTATGGGGAACAGGAGCTTCTGCCCTGGGATGTGATCGATGTGGGTGTAACGAAGAAATTCCTGCTGAAAGAACGCAAGCTCGCCTACCAAAGCCAGGTTACCCCGGATTGCCGCCACGGCTGTGCCGGCTGCGGTGCCACAAGTTTGCTGAAGGAGGTGGAGTGCGATGCCTAGACTTCTGTTTGAGAAGAAGGGAAACGCCATCTGGATTTCCCATCTGGATCTGATGCGTCTTTTTCAGCGTTCCTTCAACCGTGCGGGGCTGCACCTGACCCATACCCAGGGCTTCAATCCCAGACCGTCGGTATCCATTGCGCTGCCCCTGTCCGTGGGCATTGAAAGCAGCTGCGAGTTTCTGGACTTCCAGTTAGACGGCGAACCGGTCCCCAATGCGGAAATCCTCACCCGGCTGAATGCCGCGCTGGTGGAAGGCGTACGGGTTCTCTCCGTTTATGATGATGGGCAGAAAATCAAAAACATCGCCTACCTTGACTGTACGTTGTGGCTGGAATACGACCGGGGCGTTCCGTCAGAGGCAATGGAGGCGATCCGGGCTCTTTTTGCACAAGAGTCGGTTATTGTATCCAAGAAGAGTAAGAACGGAATGACTGAGCAAAATATTATTCCCATGATTCGTTCCCTGCAGGCCCGGCAGACGGATGCGTGCACCCTGACACTTCGGGCCCGGGTCTGCTGCCAGAATCCGTCTCTGAACCCGATGCAGCTTTGCGCGGCCATTGAACATTATCTTCCCGGGTTTGCACCGGATTTTGTGAGATGCACCAGGGAAGCAGTTCTTGATTTACAGGAAAACATTTTCAGATAGGAGATAATCACATGGAAGAATTCATTATGCTGGAAGAATGCCCCATCTGCCGGGGTGCCGGAATGATCATGCACGAGGGCGGCTGGAACGTTCAGGTAGAATGCGCGGATTGCAGTGCCCACACCGTGTATGTGGAGTATTCCAACGAGGAAGAGAAAAAGCAGGCAGAACGGACGGTTGCCCATCTGTGGAACATCGGCAAGGTGGTCAGCAGTGAGCGGGGAGAGTAAAGAACATTCCGTTCCCGGCGCGGAGGAGATGGAGCAGCGCCTGCGCTTTTGGATCGGGCAGCTCCACAGCAGAGCGCCGGAGAGCATTGGGGATCTTCTTCACTTCCGCGTGGGTCCGTGCAGCCCGGATACAGGGGAGTATCGCTTCTATGCTTCCACCGGGGATTGGATGAAGAATGCCTTTGGAAGCCTCCATGGCGGCATCATCGGCACGATACTGGACCAGGGAATGGGGATGCTTGCAACCTGCCTGATGGACGGCAAGGCCATCACCCCCACGGTTCAGATGAATGTCACCTATCACCGCCCTCTGATGCCGGGGGATGAGATTCTGCTGAAGATCTATGTGGAGACCATGACCAGGACGCTGATCTATATGCGGGCGGAAGCAATGAACGCCGGAAGTCCGGAAAGACTTTGCGTCAGTGCCAACGGGATCTTTTTTGTCAAACTTTTGGAAGCCTAAAAGTGCTCTGATTCGCTCTTTTTCTGCATTTAAAGGAACGAATCAGAGCTTCAAAAAAATATTAGAAAATTTTGAAAAAAAGACTTGCAATTTCTGAGAAGCTGTGATATTATATGCAGGCAGTTGAGAGACGCAAGCAAGTAAATATCCGGGTGTGGCGAAGTTTGGTATCGCGCTTGAATGGGGTTCAAGAGGCCGCTGGTTCGAATCCAGTCACTCGGACCAAAACGGTCAGTTTCTGAGGAAACTGACCGTTTTCTTATGTTATGTGAAAAGTTGTACGATTTTTCAGGTTTTTTTGAGCGTTGATACGCAGTGAGCAGATCGTATCACACAGCCGGTCAACAACTTTTTCAAGGGTTGCGAATACTTCGTTTCGGAAGCCTCGTTTTCGGACTTCCTTCCAGATTTGCTCTATAGGATTCATTTCTGGAGTATATGGCGGTATGAGAAAAAGGACAATATTCTCCGGCAATTTCAAGGCTGCGGATTTGTGCCAGGCAGCACCATCACAACAGAGTAGTATGATATCTTCCGGATAGCATTTTGAAAGTTCCCTCAGAAAGATGTTCATGCATACTGTATTGCAATATGGCATAATCAAGAAAAAGTTCTCACCGGTCAATGGCTCCACCGAGCCATAGGCATAGCGGCACTCTTTCTGAAAGCAGAGCGAGAGGTATCTGGATTCGCACTCGGTGCGACTGGTGCCTTTAGGACCTCTGCTTCCATTTTTTAAGGCAACACCGCATAATGGGGCAAGGAGATTCGGCGAGAGATTTTGACACAAGCGAAAGTATGAAAAATGCGGGAATACTGGATGTATTTCCCATTTTTCATACTGCACGATTGGGGCAAAAGAT
>JALFGI010000230.1 GCA_022777455.1 Clostridiales bacterium
ATCATCTATTTCACCGGCGGCCTGGAGGAGCGGATGAACGGCGTCTGCGCCGGCGGCACCGGCTCCTTCATCGACCAGATGGCGGCCTTACTCCAGACCGATGCCCTGGGCCTGAACCAGGAAGCGGCCGACTATCAGCAGATCTACCCCATCGCCGCCCGGTGCGGCGTGTTCGCCAAAACGGACATCCAGCCCCTGATCAACGAGGGGGCCAGCCGAGCGGACCTGGCTGCCTCCATTTTCCAGGCGGTGGTGAATCAGACCATTTCGGGTCTGGCCTGCGGCAAGCCCATTCGGGGCAAGGTCGCCTTCCTGGGCGGCCCCCTGCATTTCCTGCCGGAACTGAAAAAGGCCTTCATCCGGACCCTGAAGCTGACGGAGGAAACCGCCATTGAACCGGAAAACTCCCACCTCTTTGCCGCCACGGGTGCCGCCCTGAACGCGGAGGATGCCCAGCCCCAGAAGATTCACGATCTGATTGCCGCGCTGGATTCCGGCGTGGAGATGGCCTTTGAAATCAAGCGCCTGGACCCCCTGTTTACAGATGAGGCGCAGTACCAGGCCTTCTGCAGCCGGCACGACCGGGCCGTAGTGGAGAAAAAGAAGCTGTCGGATTACTGCGGCGACTGCTACCTGGGCATCGATGCCGGCTCCACCACCACCAAAATTGCCCTCATCGGCCAGCAGGGCGAGCTGCTGTTCTTCCACTACGCCAACAATCAGGGCAACCCGGTGAAAACCGCCCAGCAGGCCCTGGAAAAGCTCCGCGCCCAGCTCCACCCCGGGGTGACCATCCGGCGCTCCTGCTCCACCGGCTATGGCGAGTCCCTGCTGAAGGCCGCCTTCCATCTGGACGAGGGGGAGGTGGAAACCATTGCCCACTGCACCGCCGCCTCCTTCTTTGACCCGGACGTGGACTGCGTGCTGGACATCGGCGGCCAGGATATGAAGTGCATCAAGCTGAAGGGCGGCGCGGTGGATACCATCATGCTCAACGAGGCCTGCTCCTCCGGCTGTGGCTCCTTTATTGAGAATTTCGCCGTGTCCCTGGGCTATACCGCCGCGGGCTTTGCCCGGGAGGCACTGTTTGCCCAAAACCCCGTGGACCTGGGTACCCGGTGCACCGTGTTCATGAACTCCAACGTGAAGCAGGCCCAGAAGGAGGGCGCCTGTGTGGCGGACATCTCCGCGGGCCTGGCCTACTCCGTGATCAAAAACGCCCTGTTCAAGGTCATCAAGCTGGCCAATCCCCAGGAGCTGGGCCGGCATGTGGTGGTCCAGGGCGGCACCTTCTACAACAAGGCGGTGCTCCGTGCCTTTGAGAAAATCGCGGGCATCGAAGCCATCTGCCCGGATATTTCCGGCATCATGGGCGCCTTCGGCGCGGCGCTGATTGCCAGGGACCGCTGCCAGGGCCGGGAGAGCCGGATGCTTCCTCTGGAGGACATTCTGAACCTGACCTACACCACCTCCACCACCCGGTGCCGTGGCTGCTCCAACAGCTGCATGCTCACCATCAGCCGCTTCTCCAGCGGCGAGCGCCACGTCACCGGCAACCGGTGCGAGCGGGGAGCCGGCGGCAGCGGAAAGGCTGCCGCGCCCAACATGGTGGCTTACAAGCTAAAACGCATGTTTGACTACCCGCCCCTGGAAAATCCCACCCGGGGCACCATCGGCATCCCCAGGGTGCTGAACATCTACGAAAACTATCCCTTCTGGGCCACCTTCTTCGGGAAGCTGGGCTTCCGGGTGGAGCTGTCTCCCCTGTCCGACCGGAAGATTTACGAGCTGGGCATGGAGTCCATCCCCTCGGAAT
The DNA here is from genome assembly GCA_022777455.1 of Clostridiales bacterium. The sequence goes on from JALFGI010000230.1 coordinate 1,817, forward strand.
CCGAGTGCTACCCCGCCAAGCTGTCCCACGGCCATGTGGAGTGGCTGATCCGCAGCGGGGTCAAGACCATCTTCCATCCCTGCGTGTTCTACGAGCACCAGGAGACAAAGGATGCCCAGAACCACTATAACTGCCCCATTGTGGTGTCCTACCCCGAGAACCTGAAGAACAATGTGGAAGCCGTGGCCGACGGCCAGGTGCGCTACATCCGGCCCTTCATCGCCCTGACGGACGAAAAAACAGCTGCGGGCCGGTTGGTGCAGCTGTGCAAAGAGGAGTGGAACATCCCGGAGAAGGAGACCCGCGCCGCCGTCAGCGCCGCCTGGGCGGAGCAGCTGCAGGCCAAGCAGGACATCCGGGAGGAGGGCAAGCGGGTGCTGGAAGAAATGGAGCAACGCGGCGGACGGGGCATTGTCCTGGCCGGGCGGCCTTACCACATCGACCCGGAGATCAACCACGGCATCCCCCAGATGATCGCCTCCTACGGCCTGTGCGTGCTGACAGAGGACAGTCTGCCCATCGACTTCAATCCCGCCCGCCCCGTCCGGGTGAATGACCAGTGGGTCTATCACTCCCGGCTGTACACCGCGGCGGAATTCGTCAGTCGCAGGAACGATCTGGAACTGATCCAGCTGAACTCCTTCGGCTGCGGCCTGGACGCCGTGACCACGGACCAGGTGTGCGAGATCCTGGAAAAGAGCAACAAGCTCTACACCGTACTGAAAATTGACGAGGTAAACAACCTGGGTGCGGCGCGCATCCGCATCCGCAGTCTGCTGGCCGCCATGAATCAGCGCAGGGACCAGGGCATCACCGCCCGGCCCGCCCCGGTGCAGTACCGGCGGACGGAGTTCACCCGCTCCATGTTTGAGGAGGGCTACACCATCCTGGCACCCCAGATGAGCCCTATCCATTTTGACTTTCTGGAGCCGGTATTCCGCAAGTACGGCTACAATGTGGTGGTGCTGGACAACGCGGACCGCAGCGCCATCGATACGGGGCTGAAATTCGTGAACAACGATGCCTGCTTCCCCTCCATCACCACCGTGGGGCAGATCATGGAGGCGGTGCTCTCCGGCAAGTACGACACAAACCGCCTGGCCATCATCATGACCCAGACCGGCGGCTGCTGCCGGGCCAGCAACTATGTCAGCTTCATCCGCCGGGCGCTGGACAAGGCAAATCTGTCCCACATCCCGGTGATCTCCCTGAACGCCAACGGCATGGAAAAGAACGAGGGCTTCAAGATCCCCGCCGGGCTCCTGCTGGCGGCGGCCAAGGGGCTTGTGTACGGAGACCTGTTCATGCGCTGCCTCTATCGGGTGCGGCCCTACGAGCAGGTGCCGGGCTCTGCCAACGCGCTCCACGAAAAGTGGAAGGCCATCTGCATCGACTCCCTGGTGAACAACCGGACGAGGTGGACCTACTCCAAGGTGTGCCACGGCATTGTGGAGGACTTTGACCGTCTGCCCATCCACGAGGACATGAGAAAGCCCAGAGTGGGCGTGGTGGGAGAAATCCTGGTAAAATACATGCCTCTGGCCAACAATTTCCTGGTGGAGCTCCTGGAAAAAGAGGGCGCGGAGGCGGTGGTGCCCGATTTGATGGACTTTATGAACTACTGCGTCTACAATGGGGACTACAAGCACAAATTCCTGGGCAAGAACTGGGTGTCCTCCTTCACTGCCCGGGTGGGCGTGGATGCCATCCGGATGCTGCGCAGGCCGGCTATAGATGCCCTGAAGCGCAGCCGCCGCTTTGAGCCCCCCATGCCCATTGAGCAGGTGGCGGAGCTGGCCAAGCCCTTCCTGTCCATCGGCAACCAGTACGGCGAAGGGTGGTTCCTCACGGGAGAAATGGTGGAGCTGCTGCTGTCCGGCGTGCCCAACATTGTGTGCATCCAGCCCTTTGCCTGCCTTCCCAACCACGTGGTGGGCAAAGGCGTGATCAAGGCCCTGCGCAAATCCTACCCTGGGGCAAACATCGTGGCGGTGGACTACGACCCCGGCGCCTCCGAGGTCAACCAGCTCAACCGCATCAAGCTGATGCTCTCCGCCGCCCAGAAAAACCTCACCGGGGAACCCGCCGAAGCGCCGGTGTAACCCCGATCATCGTCCAGCCGCTGCAGGGGAGGCGATTAGCCTCCCACGCGGTACACCCCACAGCAACAAACCAGGTTGGGCGAATTCCTACAGTATCGAATGTGATCCCATCGCCGAACACTCCGTTTCCTTTCCTGGCGGGGGGATGATATCCTCCCCTGCTGTGGATGGCACAAAAAAGCAGCCCGTTTCCGGGCTGCTCTTTATTTACATATGGAATCAGGCTTCCAGGTTGATGCCGGTCTCCTTGGAGAAGACATGGCACACGTGGCCGGCGAAGTTGAACTTCACGCTGGCGCCGGTGCTCAGAGCGGCAACCTCAGCGCCGGTCATGTTCATGGTGGAGACCACCAGAACCACGTCACGGCCCATGGCGGTGACATGCAGGTGCACGGAGGAGCCCATCATTTCGGACACATCCACAGTGGCGGCGATGCCGTCCTTGGCCAGCTCGATGTGCTCGGGACGGACGCCCAGGACGACCTTCTGAGGAGCAACGTTGTTCTTGGCCAGAGCAGCCTGCTTCTCCTCGGACAGCTCCACGGTGACGTTATCCAGCTTGACGGCGTACTTGCCGTTCTCCTTCACCAGCTCGGCATTCTCGAACAGGTTCATCTGAGGAGTGCCGATGAAGGTAGCCACGAACAGGTTGTAGGGATGGTTGAACACTTCCTGAGGAGTGCCGATCTGCTGGATGAAGCCGTCCTTCATGATGACGATCCGATCGCCCAGGGTCATAGCCTCGGTCTGGTCGTGGGTAACGTAGATGAAGGTGGTGTTGATGCGCTGACGCAGCTTGATGATCTCAGCACGCATCTGGTTACGCAGCTTGGCGTCCAGGTTGGACAGGGGCTCATCCATCAGCATAACCTGGGGGTTACGAACGATGGCGCGGCCGATGGCCACACGCTGACGCTGACCGCCGGACAGAGCCTTGGGCTTACGGCCCAGGTACTGGGTGATGTCCAGAATCTCAGCAGCTTCCTTGACCTTCTTGTCGATCTCGTCCTTGGGGGCGTGACGCAGCTTCAGAGCGAAGGCCATGTTATCATAAACAGTCATGTGGGGGTACAGAGCGTAGTTCTGGAAGACCATGGCGATATCGCGATCCTTGGGAGGAACGTCGTTCACCAGACGGTCGCCGATGTACAGCTCGCCGCCGGAGATGTCTTCCAGGCCGGCGATCATACGCAGGGTGGTGGACTTACCGCAGCCGGAAGGACCGACCAGAACGATGAATTCCTTGTCGGCGATGTCCAGGTTGAACTCCTGAACGGCCACAACGCCCTCGGCAGTGATCTGCAGGTTGTTCTTCTTCTTCTCGGGTTCGTCGCCTTTCTTCTTTTTCTTCTTGGCCTGCTTGGCGTCGTCGCCGTTGAAGGGGTAGACCTTCTTGATGTTCTTCAGGGTTAAGCTTGCCATGATTTTTGTGACTCCGTGCAGTCTGAATCCTCAATGGCTGCACTCGCATACTGCCGGGTAAAACAGCAGAAGCATTACGACAGGTCTCCACACTGCCGCACCGTGAGTCGAAACGGGATTTTCCTCCTTTATTTTAGCTTCCTATGCCTATTTTTGTGGAGTAGGCATATTCCACCGGAATAATGTAATGATAGCATACATTTCCAAAAAGCGCAATCGTCTATTTTGCTATTTTTTCAATGTATGGGTTGTATATTTTGCACGGAGACCCTGTTCCAATATTGAAATTCACCTTTTTGAGCAAATGATTCCACCAGGTTTTTCCCATGTCCTCATCAATAAATCTTACTTGTCATTTCAATCTTCTCATGATATATTTTTTCATGATCAGCCAGATATGAAAGGAGCGAAACCTATGACCATTCAAGAGGTAATATCAAAATTTAATACGACCCCGTTTCTGTTTGCAGGTTCCGGTATTACGCGGCGCTATTATGGATTGCCTGACTGGAAAGAACTGCTGAAACATTTTGCCATGCTGATTCATAATGACCGTTTTTCGTACAATCTCTACGAATCCCAGGCCAAAGGTGCGCTTCCTCTCACAGCAACACTGATTCAAAAGGATTTTGATGGCGAATGGTTCCGTAATCCTTCTATCCGAACGCTGGATGAGCAGGGATTGAAATCAGTGGAAGGTGGTAAATCTCCGTTCAAGCTGGAGGTAGCAGCTTATTTACGTCAAAGATCAGTTCCGGTTTCAAAATATGTTGATGAAATGAACAAACTGAAAAGTCTGTCCAGGAAAAATCTGTCCGGTGTGATTACCACCAATTATGATTTGTTCTTTGAAACCTGTTTCGGTGATTACAAAACATTTGTCGGCCAGGACAGCCTGTGCTTTTCTCCGATTCAGGGAATTGCAGAGATCTATAAAATTCACGGCTCTGTGACTGTGCCGGAATCCATTGTAATCAATGATGCAGATTACCGACTGTTCCGGGAAAAAGGCAAGTATCTTGCCGCAAAACTGATGACAATTTTTATGGAATATCCCATTATTTTTATCGGTTATTCCCTGGGAGATTCCAATATTCGGGACATTCTG
>JALFGI010000254.1 GCA_022777455.1 Clostridiales bacterium
ACTTTTCTACTACTTTTGAGTGTCTAGATATGCCACATTTTGCCTCATTTTACCGTTCTCCCTAGATTTCCTCTCTTGTGGTAAAGTTGGCATAACTCTTCATAACAACGCAAATTGAGGTAAATCATGTCCGTCACCAAAGTCATCTTCGTCTGCCACGGCAATATGCGAAAGCAAAGCGGCTATCTCTTAGTGTGCAAAGAATTAATCTGAAGAGAAAATGCCTTACTACACACGGACCACGCCCGGTTTATGTGTAGTTGGACAAGGGGTATTATCGCTGGCTTTTGGAGGCTACAAAGTCGCAGGTGTTTCCTCCAATAATGCACATTATTCATGATATAATGAAGTGAAGTTCAAGGGGGATTATGTCATTTCTGGCGGTACAGATCAGACATAAAAGGGAGGAAAAAGATACATGAAATGGATGAAAACCATCACGACCAGAGCGGGCCTGGTCTCGCGGCTATACTGGCGGCTTCTCCCTGTTTTGATTTTGAGTTGTGTTGTGATCTCAGCCAATGCTTTCATTGATAGCGTATTTGCGGGGCGGTTTTTGGGAACCCAGGCTATGGCATTGATCGGCCTGTTTGGGCCGGTCAGTACCTTATTTTCGGGGCTGGCTTCCGTATTTGCCACCGGGGCGCAGCAGCTGTGCTGCAGTGAGATGGGAGATGGCAATTCACGGCGGCTGCGCCAGATTTTTAACGCAGGCCTGATGTTTCTTCTGGGGAGCGGCATCTTCTGCGGAGTGCTGCTGTTCCTGTTCCGGCGGGAACTGGCTGCGGGACTTGGCACCCGGGGTACGATGCAGGCGGAACTCTCTGCCTACATGGTCGGAATTTCTCTGGGCATTGTCGGGCAGCTACTATCGTGCTATCTGATGCCATTTTTGCAAATCAATGGACATAATCGTCTGTCTTATCTGGCAATGGCAGTAAACCTTGTGGGCAACATGGGGTTTAACACGCTGTTTGTGGCCGTTCTGTCCTGGGGATTGTTGGGAATGGGACTGGCCACCTCTCTCAGTAGCCTCTTCTGCGTAGGTGTGATGCTGCCGGTATTCTGTCAAAAGAAGGAGCTGGCCCATTTTGATCCCCACGGTCTGAAAGTTCGGGATCTGGTCGATATCGCCAGAATCGGATCGCCGGTACTCATGTTTCATGCTGGGCTCTTTATCAAAAACTATGGCATGAACTGCGCGCTCTTGAACGGAAGCATCATGGATTCCGTTGCAGTATTGACGCTTCAGGGAAGCCTATGCGGGATTCTGGGTGCGCTGGGCTTTTCCAGCGGCACAGTGGTGCAGATGCTGTCCAGCTTCTTCATAGGGGAAGGTGACCGAAAGTCCGTCTTGGAGGTATTTGCCGTTTCCATGAAAAACGGTTTGTCGCTGTGCATCCTGGCAATCCTGCTCCTTCTGTCCTGCTCCATGCCGATCCTCCGCTTGTTTGGATTGGAAGGCGGAGCCACCCAGGCCATGGCGCTGCGGATGCTGCGGATGCTTTGTCTGGCGATTCTGCTGAACCTGGTTTTAACGGTGCTTGTGAAGCTGCTACAGGCTGCAGAAAAGCTGGCCCTTGCCAATGCCATCACATTTTTAGAGAATGCGTTTCAGGGTGTGTTTGCCCTCCTGTTTGTCGGAAAACTGGGGCCGGATGCGGCATGGGCCGCGAATTCGGTGGCTACAGCACTCTGTCTGTTGGTGGTCATGGTATATGGCTTGTCGGGCGGGGCGGACTGCTGGCGTGACCCGCTTCGGTTTCTGCATTTTCCCACAGATTTCGGCAGTGCTGTAGATGCAAGAATGACGCTGACCATCTGTTCTCAAGAGCTTGTGATGGACGCGGCCCGGGGCTTGATGGAATTCTGCAAGAGACAGGGAATGTCTGAACGGGCGTGTATGACTGCGGGAGTGTGTGTGGAGGAACTGGCCGGGAATGTGGTAAAGCATGGCTTTCAGAACCAGAAAAGCGGTACCGTGTGGGTGCTTGCAACCATCCAAAACAAAACGCTGACCCTGCGCATCCGGGATAACTGCATTCGGTTTGATCCCAAGGAATACCTCCGGCTTTCCGTCCAAGACTATACTTCAGAACATATTGGAATCCGTCTGGTGGCCGGTCTGGCGGAGTCGGTGGAATATAAGAATATGTTTGGAATGAATATGCTGACAATAGAGGTGAAAACATGAATCAGTTGGAACGACAGAAAAAGGGACTGCCTTACATCGCGGATGATGAGGTATGTGAAAACCAGAAACAGGCAAGACGCCTTACGCAACAGCTCAATACCATGGATCGGGGCGATTTTGACGGAATCCGCTTAGTGCTGAAGCAGCTTTTTGGACGGTGCGACGAGCTGCTGATCAACCCGCCCTTTTACTGTGACTACGGAAAAAACATAGAGATTGGCAATGGCTTTTTCGCCAACTATAACTGTACGATTCTGGATTCCGCAAAGGTCACCATTGGCAATAACGTACTATTGGGGCCAAATGTCTGTATCTCGACCTCCGGACATGCGGTTCATCCTGCATTCCGACGGAACCCCTATGTCTGTAACTTTGCCAAGCCGGTCACAATCGGAGACCAATGCTGGATCGGTGCAAACTCGGTGATTTGTCCGGGGGTTACTATAGGAAGCAATGTGGTGATCGGTGCGGGCAGTATCGTGACAAAAGATATCCCAGACTGGTCGATCGCTGGGGGGAATCCCTGCGCTGTCATACGCTTCATTACGCAGAAGGATAAGGAGTATTATTTCAAAGGAGAAGCATTTGATGATGCGTTTCTCGATTATCTTCGGATGCAGGGCATAACAATTTAGTTTTTCGACATCACATTGGCGAGATTGTAATGCAAATCGCTAATTGGCACAAA
>JALFGI010000296.1 GCA_022777455.1 Clostridiales bacterium
CAGGAGATCATGGCGGATTTGGGGTTCTTCATCCAGCCGTCATAGAAATCCCCGCCGCCGTGGGCAAGGGTCATAACGAAGGGAGAAATGCTGTCCCAGGCACTGTCGCAAAAGCCCTCCGGCTTGCACCAGCCGTTGGCAACCCAGATCTCCCCCTCTTCGACCTCACAGGCGTGCTGGATGGGGTTTTCGTACTTCTCCATCAGGTCAGGATAGCAGGTCTTTCGGATGGCGGTAATGCGGACTTTTTTCATGGGAATCCCCCTCCTTTTGCTTCCATTTTAGCCCGCTGCACGCCGGTTGTAAATAGCTTTCGTTTCAGCAGGCGAGATAAATAAAATCGTAGGGGTCAAGGTTTGCCTGCTCCAATGCAGCCACGCGGTCATCCGGGTCCATTTTCCGCAGTTCTTCCTCGCTCAGCCCGGCCAGACTCAGCTGATCCCGGAATGGTTCGTATTCCGCGTCCAGCACCTCTTCCTCCTCGTTCCAGTGGAGCAAATCTTCCAGAAATTTGATAACCATTGTCGCAACCTCCCGTATTTGTTTCTTGTTTCTGCCCCGTTTCTGCCCCCATTATACCGACCGGGATTCTGTCCTAAAAAACGGGTACGATTCAAGCGCAGGGCGCAGAAAAAGCATCGGAAAAGCATCGGAACATCACAGGATTTCCGTTTTATCTGTACTTCCTTCCGCTTTCGTGATAAAATTGAGAAAAACCGAAAAGGAGTGGAAATCCCATGGCAGGAACCCTACGCATCCGGAAACAAAGCATCACTGAAATGGACGTAGACTGCATCGTAAACGCAGCCAACAGCCAGCTCCGGCATGGAGGCGGTGTCTGCGGAGCGATCTTTGCAGCTGCCGGTGTAAGGGAACTTCAAGCCGCCTGCGACACTTTGGGGCATTGTCCCACCGGCGAGGCGGTCATCACCCCCGGCTTCAAGCTGAAGGCAAAGTACATCGTCCACGCCGTTGGCCCCATCTGGCAGGGCGGCAATCACAATGAAGAAACGCTGCTGTACCGCTGCTACCAGAATGCCATGAAGGTTGCCTACGCCAAGGGTTGCCGCTCCATTGCCTTTCCGCTGATTTTCTCCGGCATCTATGGCTACCCCGTCAAGGACGCATGGCGCGTGGCGATCAGAGCCATTCGGGAAAGCCCCTACGAAATGGACGTGACCATCGCTGTGATTGATGACAGAGCTTTGCAGCTGGGGACTTCCATTCTCTCACAGGAAGCAAAAACCGCCTCACCAACATGGTGAGGCGATTGCTTCTTTGCGGTGTATGCCCGCCTATCGGCGACAGCGCGGCTTCCGGAATCTCTGTGACAACTGTAGCTTTTCGGGGCGGGTTTCCCCGTTTTTGGCCTCTCAAAGCGGCGAAAATTCCGAAGAGGTATAGAGATAGCGGGGGTAGTAAAGTTGCGGAAACTGTAGTATTTCGGCGATGGGGTTACATGGGATTTTTGGTATATGCGGTTCCAAGATTTCCGTCACCCGTATGTCAAGCACACGACAAAAAAATATTTCCTGCAAAAGCAGAAATCCCAAACCATCAAACATACTGCGATGGTCTGGGATTCCGGCTTTTTCAATTACTGAAGGAGCAGATTCTCAATCGAACAGGTCATTGACTTTATACGCAATCTCAATGCGCTTGTCCGGGAACACATAGATCTTCTCAATCAGGAGATTGACCAGCTCCGGCGTCAGGCCCTCCGCGTTGGTGATTGCTTTGGCTACCTCCGTGCGGCTGGACTGCCGGTTCTGTTCTTCCTTTTTCTTTTTCGCTTGTGCCGCAATGGCGGCATAGGCGTTTTTTGCTTTCAGGATGGCTGCGTCATAGGATGCTTTTTCAGACTTGTAGGTTCCTACATCAATTTCGCCCATGATGTACTGCTCGAACAGGGATTGCTTGCTATCTTCCAGAGCTTCAATTTGCTTCTCATATTCGGTGCGCTCAGCGACCACCGTGTCCAGACAGATGGAGCCATCCATGCGGATGGAGAGAACGGCTTCCAACTGTGCTTTTATGGTTTGGAAAATGACCTGTTCTAGTTCCTCGGCATCTACCTTCAAATCATGGCAGGGGCCGTTCTCAGCCGCCTGAGAGCGGCGGCAAACGAAATAAGGGCGCTTGTTTGCAACATAGGAAAGCGCATGGTCACAGCAGCCGCAGAACACGATGCCTTTCAGCAGATAATCCCGCTGCTTTTTATGCGGCTGAGAAAAGCGGCGCACGGTTTCCTGCACCTTACGGAAGTTCGATAGAATCATCATGCTTAGCGGTTTGAATTGCATCCTCCAAAGTATCACCGGGAATCATTGCGATGCCTGCAACTTCCCAACTAACCGGGATAGCCCACATCTTCATGAGAACACCCCCTTTTTCTCAACGAACGTTTTTACGCATTCTAAGAGAGGTTCTTCCAACAGACCACCTGCAACCAGCGGTAACTGCCGGGCATAGGGTGTTCTCAGATACCGGAAGTCCAAGCCATTGAAGCGAACTCTGTCCAGCCCATCCATGCCCTTTGCAATACGGTAAAGCCGTAATGCCCGGACGATATCTTTGGCGGTGTAGTTCGGAACTTTCGTGACCCGGTCAATACCAGGATCATCATCTCGGCAGTGGTGACGGATCAGAAGCTTGGCAATTCGATAGCCCTTCTTGGAAAGCTGAATACCTTTGATACGGATATTCTTCTTACGGATCAGTTCCACACTTTTGTCACCGTGAGACTCATCTTCATCTTCGGAGTCACGGCCAATGTCGTGCAGCAGGCTGAAGTAGATCAGGATCTGCTCCGGAGTTACTCGGGCAAAAACCAGTCTGGTTCCGCGGGCACTCCGGTTGGCAAACCAAAGGGCACATACCGGATCGGTTGACCAGGAAATCGCATCTTCTACAGGTAGGGACTTTTCGCCCATTCCGCGGTAGATGGTGATCATGCCGTTCTCATCTGGATCCGAATGTTCAGTCTGGGGCGCATGTGAAAAGACATAGTCGAGGACCTCAGGTTTCCACATACCATTAGCATAGTCGATATGGGTATGGAGATAACTCCATACCGAAAAGATCTGCTCCAGCTCGATAGTTTGGTACCTGCGTTCAAAATTCCAAATCTGCATTGGAAGGGGCACATCCATCATGTAGAAGGTCATCCAATCATGATTGCGCCAGGCCTCGCCGAACTTGGGACTGTGGAATTGCTGATCCATAGCACTGATGACTTCCCGAGGATTTTTCTGAAAGGGAACCCAGCAGTAATGTCCTTGCTCAAAATCTGCGAAAAAGGCATTCTGATAGCTTCGGGAGCCGTCAAAAACCACTTTTTCAATATCCATCCCGCAATCGTAAAGCGCTTTCTTCAGTTCGTCATAGGTGAGGTCACCTTCAGACTGAATGGCAAAGATTTCCGGGGTCAGAGGATCGAAGCGAGTCATGCAATCGCGGACATCTTTGACAAGAGATAACGTACTTGCCATACTCAGCCCTCCCGGATGTCAAGTTCTGTTGCCTTAGTGAATGGTGTTTTACTCATACGCATACAGTAACTCATGATTTACATCTCCTATTTCTGTTAGATTTGTATATTACGGGTCAGCCGAAAGGCTCCCCGGGAATAAGGTTGGGGGAGCCTTTGTAGCTCCAATCTATAAATAAAAAAGCACCCACGAGAATCTGGAGATTCAAGTGAGTGCTTTGCTTACTATGACAGTACTGCCATGGTATGCAGTTAATTGATTGATCCGGAGGGATCACCCCTCCATGAATGCGGACCATGTGCATCTATGAAAAGATGCAGTAGAACGCAAAAAGTGCCCGAAGACACAAAGACTTCGGGCACTGTAAGAAATCGGATACTGTGTTTGCTCTTGCAAAACTCTGATACTGTAATGATAGCATTATAGCATAGTTGCGGGCATTAGTCAATAGAATTTTGAATAACACGCCAAGGTGAAACTAAATATATAGCACTTGAAAATGATCACAGAATTCAGTATAATTAATTAACACATATTTCGACATGTTTTTGCTTTACAATAGTCTTTGTTTACGCTTGTTTTTCAAAGATAGAGTCGTGGAAAAAAATTAACAAGTGGAAAATCTGAATAGGTGTATTTTATAGCATAGAAGATTCTGCTTGACAAAACTATTGCCGGGGATTCCCAATAAGCATTATACATTTCAAAGGCAAAAATCAGCAGATATTCATAGAGGCCATAGTCTATAAAGGGGAATGATTATGCTTAGAAAACGAATCGTGTTAAGTGGATTGAAAGCAGATGACTATATTTCACCGGAGGAGAGCAGAATGCTACTTTCTGGGGATATGGCACTTGTTACAAAGGGTCTTGATATGCTCAATGATTTGTGTGTATCCTTGGTACAGCGAATAACCTTAGGTCGGCATGTTGAGATCACTCGGGAGACGGCACCGGATCTGTATCATATCATTGAGGATGTATGTACAATCCTGGATTACCAGCCAATGCCAAACGTGTATGTCTGTCACCAACCTGCGCAGGAATTATTCTGTGCAGGTACAGATCGCAACCAGATTACATTTTCGGATTATCTTCTCGAGAAATTTGATGAAGATATGCTCTATTTCGCCTTCGGCGAGCTGATTGCAATGTTCAAGAGTGGACATACACGTTTGTCTACGGTATGCTACCTCATCCCTCCTATCCCTGAAGCATTACCTTTGAAGCTGCCTCTACTGGCATACCTCAGAGCTGCTGATCTAAGCTCTGATCGAGGCGGATTACTTGCTTGCCAGAGTTTTGCTGCGGCAGCAAAATGTATCCTGTGGGATGCTGGTATTCCAATGTCTGAAATGTCGGAAAAAAACGAAGACGAAATTATCCAGTTAGCACAGGATTATGTTGCGTCGGTCAAGGCTGTCTCTCCTGAATTGCTTGGAGAGATTGCTATATCCTGGAAAAAGTGGAATATGGAATCAATGCCGCATGCATATCGTCTTGAGAAGCTGCTGTCGTGGTACCAGAATGGATATGACGATATTGTAGCACAGTGGAAGCATGGTAGTGGAAGGACGGTGAGCGTATGATTGATGTGGGTACATACATACATCCGGAAGAAAAGATTTTACGGGATAAAATCTTTCACTTTGCTGGAGTAAATAAGGCTCTGGATATCATAGTGGATGAAAATCTCGATGATATCAACCGCTTTATCTATAGCGCATCCTGTTTCCGGTTGCCCAGAGAGCATAAGGCCGTCCAGTATTTGGAAGAAGGATGCAAATTATTTGGCGTAGATATTGTTCCTCCGGCCTACTTGAAAAGAAGCTATTATGCAGATATCAGCTGCATGGGATACAATACCCCGGTTATTATTGTCCCGGACGTGCTTGTTCACAATGCACCAGATTCGCTTCTGCGGGGCAGAATGATGGCAGCTGCTGCATCCATCAAAGTGGGACATCAGAAGCTGTCGTTCCTGATATGGTTTATTGATAATTTCAAAGGTGTCATCAAAATTCCAGGAGTAGGGGTAGCATTGGATGCATTGCTGTATGAATGGATGAGAACGCAGGAATACACTCTGGACCGGGCCTTTTATCTTGCAACAAAGGATTCTGAATTGGCATTAAAAAATATCCTGTATGGTGAAATTCCAGATAAGATTTTGGATAATTTTCAATTTGGACCTAATGGAACCTTTGACAAGCAAGTGGAAGACTTCAAAAAGCCGATCGGTGCGGCAGGTGCCGTGTCAAAAGTCGTTGGATATTTGCAAAAAGAAACCTGGATCCCGGAACGCTATTCTGAACTGAAAAAATACATGTACAGTAGTGGACTGTGCAAGGAGGGGTGATGATGAAGACTATTCGTATGGAACGTTTCTTTTCCACAGACTTCCGTCACCCTTTGGAATGTGAGGCTGAGTTAGGAATTCAGCACAACAGTTTTTATCAGGAAATATCTAAAATGTGGGGATCTGTAAAAATGCAGGTCAAGGCGCAGACAGAGATGGCTTTGATTGGCTATCCGGTCACGGAGTATACACTCCCCAGAGTTCATCGGATTTATCAACAGGTACGTAAAACACTGCGGTGTGAAGAAAACTATGGCTTGTTTGTAGACTATGGCTATGATCTGACAGCGGTTACCACCGGTTCAGAAAAAGATGGGCACATTATCCGACTGAACAGTGCTTGTGTGGAAGAATTGTCCGACCATGAGCTGGCAGCACTTTTGGGGCACGAAATCGGGCATATCATGTTAGGACACATTCAGAATCGGGAAATTCTGGATTCCATAGATGGGATTACGAAACTGCTCCCAGTGGCAAATGAAATGGTCAAAAACCAATTACTGAGCTATTATGGTAAGTGGATGTTGGCAACGGAATTATCCGCCGACAGGGTCAGCATGATTGCCGCCAACGGGATTGAGCCGGTAATGTCACTTCTGAAAAAGCAGGCAGGTGCAGATAACCTGAGCGATACCTATCTGGAGATGATGGATCAGGAAGTTATGCCGATCCCCAGCAAAATGGGTATGTACTATGTCCTGATGTCGGAGTCTATGCCGTATTTCGGATTGATTCTGCGTATGCAGGAGCTTAAAAGCTGGGCCTTCAGTGATGATTTACTGCAAAAGGCACCCTACTTGTATTATCTTTCACGCGCACAACTGCAGGACGCCCCCCTCGATAAGGCAGATGAAGAACGGATGCTTCTGCATCGCAGGGCCGATAACGGGAATGTATATGCAGTTAAGCAATTGGCACAGATGTATTATCTGCATGACCAGTATGGCTTGCCTGCGTCTCCATCTACATTAGTTTCCCTGCTAGAAACAGCTGCATATAAGGGTGATGGTGCCTGTATGTATATGCTATCTCAGTGTATGCGCGTGGGAATGGCTGGCCTGAAAAAGCAAGATGAACGCACACAAAATCAGCTGATCCGTGCAGCTGCAAGCCGCCCTCATCCCTCGCATATGCAGATTCCTAAGTGCATCACGTATGCCAAGATAGAGAATCTTTCTCGGGTTCTTAACATGATTCATAAAGGGTCAGCAACCGGTTTGCACTGCATGGTGAATAAAGATAAAATTGGAGATCCAATCTGTGGCGAAATCGGTGAGGATATTCAGGACGCTTTTTGGATTCCAAAAGATGAATTGGTATATGCGGCAGAAGCACAGTGGACTGATGAGGGTGTATTTGGCGCAGCCATTACCCAGCGGGCCATTTACGGAAGAATTCCCGGTGAACAGTGGCCGGTTTGTCTTCCTTGGACGGAATTTATGAACAATAATGTTATGCAACAGGAAATCGGAAGACAAAAACAATTTGTTTGCAATCATGTGGTATTCTATTCTTGCCCAAAGAAAATGAATGGTTCATTGGGAGAAGTTTTCATCAGAATGAAATCGCTATTCCAAAAGAGCAACTAAAATCGCAGTAATATCAAAGAGAAAGGCGTGTTATTATGTCATTTGAAGGAAAGCTGTTAACATTTACCGCAGGAGTTGTAACGGGGGCTGCGGCATTGGCATTGGTGCAGGCGTTACAGGAGGAAAATACCGAAGACGGCAGCGTATTCACAAAGGAAAGTTTTGAAGAATTGATTCAGCAGCAGATTGTTCTGGCTGAAGTAAGCGGATCTCGCTTAGCTCCATGGTACCGGGAAATTCAGCAGCAGAGCAATAAGAACCTTGTTTTTTTCCTGTGCAAGCTTACGCAGGAAACCCAAACAATGCTGGGCATTATGAATGTGCCGGAAGAGCTGGATCGTTCCCATTATCTGGTGCAGGCTGCAGTTGATCGGGATGCCTGTTCCCCTGTCGCGATCCGACTGGTTTCCTTTGGCGCGATGGCAGAGAGTCTTGAAAAACTTTTTGCTGGTAAAGATTATATACTTTTGGAGGATTGATACATGGATAGTATAAAATGGGCACTTGTCGTGGGTATTGGAATTGGTATCTGCGTAGGTGGGTGGTATTGGATCAAAAACCGAAATTTGAGCCAGACCGCGCTGTTTTGCTTCTCAGACTTGATTGCCAATCAAGAAGTTTTGGAAACAGCCAACGGACGTATGCTGGCATCCTGGTTCCGTGAAAATGCAGATGCTGCCAAGGGAACACCCTTGTTTTTCCTGGCAAAGCCTTGTGCTCAGACGGTGGAAATGTTTGGATTGGATACCATTCCTCAGGAATTGGATACAACCCACAATCTTCTTCAGGCCGTGGTAGACGAGGAAAAAAAGCTGCCGGTTGCAATGCGTATGGTGAGCTTTGGAAGCATTGATGCAGACCTGGAAAAAGCTTTCAACGGACAGAATTTCCTTGTGGTAAAATCTGATACATAAAAGAGCATTGCTCAATTACTTGTTATAAAAAGGCAGGCGTGAGATATGTGGTTTCGTTTATTTATGTTGGGTGCTGGATTGTTAATCGGTGCAGCAGTGATTATTACGATCGCAGAAACGGTAAATGAATTTATTACGAAATACAATCTTCCGCGTCTGCTTCGTAATGCATTGGGGAAATCGAATGAGCAGAAAGTAAAAGAGATCCTTGGAGATGTCCTCAACGCACAGGTAAAAAACCTGGACAAGACCACGATTACGATTGCTGTTTTTGAAGAAAACGGTAATGAAGCTGTAGATGTGCAGCTTACAGGCTCTGGCGTCAGCGGTCTCTTGCAGGTGGGCACATCGATTACCGGATAATTTAGGAGGAAGTAAAATGTCAATGTGGAATCATGTGGAGGATGCTCTATATAAAAACATATTCGGAAAGAATGAAGTAAACCAGCAGTCATTCTCGCTGCTGGATGCATGGCAGTTTTTCATTGAATGTGCACAGGAGAATCCGATGGTTCAGTATTGTGCACTGGCGATCGAACGCAAGGGTGACCAGTATCTTATCACGCAGGCTATGATGAGAGAAGTTTCGGACGAATATAAGGTTATCCGCCTGGATCGTGAGAATGCGATGGCGCGTCAAGTGTATGCATATAACCTCAGTAATGACCTGATTGAGTATATGGGCGGAAAGAACTTGCGTATGATGGATTTGAGAGTACTCAGCGCACAAACGAAGGAGGGTATCTAAATGCTTGAAGTGTTATTGCTGATTGGTATAGTCGCGTTAGCGGCGCTGGTCGTCACATTCGTGTTTTTGACCCTCAGAAATGTTATTGAACGCGTTAAGAAAAAGATCATCGAAAAAAGAGTAAAACGCGTTATAGTGGAGCACGTCAGAAAAGTAGAAGAGGAAGCAAACCGCAACAAAAAGAAGATAACAAACCTGGATGATTTGGAGAATCTTGAAAAACTGTTTGGTAAGCAAGGTCTTGTGGAAGCAGAGGTCAACGCCGATGACACAGTGGATGTTGACAGTGTTCGCATTCTCCAAACCGATAAAATCGATGATGCCCTGAAAAGAGCATTGGAACAGGAAGATGGCTGCATGATAATTGGTAAGTAACAAGCTGAATCGGTTTGTAATACCGTCAGCTTAAGAGGTGAGAGTAATGGTACAAATTCAGGTTATTTTTCTGTTTACTTCTAAACGGAATTTCCCTCCGGATGTAAGGGTGCAAGTTCAGCAAACGGTTCAGCAGATCTACTGTAACGTTTTTAAACGTTCTGCTCATGAGGTGTCGGTAACGCTGGAAGACTCTGCACCAAGCAGCATTGCAAAAGATATTATTTTGGCGATTCAGACGGATAAGCAGACCATTAATGAAGGCGTGTTTCGCGGAGCCTTTGCTAAGCAGGTGGCAGCTCAACTGTCGAAAATCCCAGCACTCACGCGATATGGCTTCTCAGGGGAAGTAGCCACAAAAAACAATTTGGCTCAGGTTTGTGAATCTGAGCAGTCTGATGCCCATGATAATTCCGATAGGGCATTGAAGGACGCTGCCACAGACTATCGTTTGAAAGCGGCACAATACAAGGCACAGCCTCCCCGTTACCGCTTTGATCAGGTAGCGCTGCCGAAGGAAAAGGTTGATGAGATCGAACTTGCACTCGATACGATCTTGTACGAGCGGCAGGTGTTCAAAGAATGGGGTCTGTATGCCATTCAGCCGAACCCCAAATGCGCACTGAGCTTCTACGGTCCTCCTGGCACAGGCAAGTCCATGCTGGCAGAGGCAATTGCCAGCAAGGTGGGTAAGAAGATTATTTCTGTCAGCTATGCGGATATTGAAAACAAGTATGTCGGTGAAGGTCCCAAAAATGTGAGCGCGGTTTTTCTTGCTGCCCAGGAACAGGATGCGGTCCTGTTTATTGACGAGGCAGAATCCCTGCTTTCCAAACGGCTTGTGAATGTATCCGATCCCTCCGGACAGGCAATGAATTCTATGCGCAGCCAGATGCTGATTTCTTTGGAAAACTTTCATGGAATTGTCGTCTTTGCAACCAATATGGCGGTCAACTATGACAGCGCTTTCGTGTCCAGAATCAAGCATATCTTTATCGACTTCCCGGATGAAGAAACACGGGCGACAATTTGGAAAAAGCATTTGTATCCCTTTGATGAGCAGAGCAAAAGCCTGCGCATTCCCCTTGCTTCCGATGTAGATGTCATTGAGCTGGGCCAGAAATATGTCCTGTGTGGCAGAGATATTCGCAATACCGTGGTGGAAGCCTGTGTGGATGCTCGCCGCAATGGCGCAGCAACGGTAGACCAGGCCTGCCTGTGCCGCGCAGCGGAAAACACATTGAGGCGCCAGACAGAGCTGATGCAGGAAGAAGATCAAACGGCGATCAAACACAAGACGCGGACAGGCTATAAGGAAGTAGAGGTTCCTCGTGAGGTAAAGGAGAAAATTGCTGAGAATCTCAATAAACAATTAGCCGAGAAAAAGCAGAAAGGAGATCCCTATGAATCAGTCTAACAAAACCATTCACGCAGCACCCATCCATTTTCAGCGGAGTAATGTACTCAATGCTTACAGAAACGGTAATTACAGTGGTCTGCCGGTAGCTGGCTACTGCGAAAAAAAATGTATCCAGTGTGATGTAAGCACCAAAAAAGTAAGCTACAATTGATTTTACAGGGGAAGTGCGGCAACACAAGCTATTGCATGTAAGCCGCACTTCCCTGTATTGTTTTCAGAGGAGTTAGTTTCAGATGAGCACAGATGCTTACGCGAAAATCTTTTCTTCATCTTCCGGGCAATGGTACGTGTACATCACGCAGACAAACGAAATTCTGTCTGTCGACAAAGATTGGTTTGATTCGCTGGATGAGTACACCAGAGAACTTGTAGTTCTGGATGAACTGACAAAGGCTGGATTGCTTTCAGACCAGATTCCTGATCAAATACAGTGGGGTCGATCAAAAGAGGAATATCAGCGTCAGATAGCGAAACGGATTCCAGCACTCACGTTGGAAATGACTCAGCAATGTTCTCTCCGCTGCAGCTACTGCATTTATTCGGGAAATTACGATGGTGTGCGTGTGCATCAGCCTTGTGACATGGATCTTTCTCTGATTACCGGTGCCATCGACTATTTTGCGGAGCATAATGCAGACTGTCCCACAGCAGATATTTCTTTTTATGGCGGCGAGGCACTGCTGCAGTTTGACAAGATTCGTTATGCTGTGGAATATGCAAGAGAAAAAATCCGGCACAAGCCTCTTCGTTTTCATGTGTCCACCAATGGTACAACACTAACTTCGCCTGTACAACAATGGCTGTCACAGAATGAGGATGTTACGGTAGCAATCACACTCAATGGACCAACGCATGATGTTTACCGCAAATTCCCTTCGGGAGCTGGCAGTCTCGATGTGATCACGCAACATCTGCAGGAAATAAGAGAGAATTATGCTAATGTTTGGGACAGAATCGATTTTCTGGCCAACATTTCAAGCTATTCAGAATTGCTTGCTTTGCGGAAATACTATTTGGAAAATGTGGGAAAGCCGCCGCTACTGATCAGTGGAATTGAAAAAGAAGGCGGAAACGATTTTATTCAGACAATAATTGGGGAAGGATTCCAAAATGGGGCCGAACAGAAGGTTTCTCAGAATCTTTTTATATCCAGATATGATGAATACTTGAAGCCATTCTATCAAGCTAATGTAGAATCCATGTCTACCAGATCAATGGGAAACTGGACAGATTGTGCCATCGCACCCTGCTGTATCCCGTTTACGCATAACCTGTTTGTCTCCGCGAAAGGCGAACTGTCATTCTGTGAAAGAACAACACCGAAACAGGAATATGGAAACGTCGTAGATGGAATCAGTACCACTGCCGTAGAAAAGGCAATGGACCAGGCAATGTCCGTTTTTAACAGCAAATGCAGATTGTGCTGGGCGCAAAGACTGTGTGACGTTTGCTACCAGTATATACGTGAGGATTCTTCTGGTGTGGCGTATATATCAGAATCATTTTGCGAACAAGCTAAGTGCGGGATCATCAAGGATCTTATCCTTTTTTGTGATATTTCCGAAGAGAATCCATCTTTGGTTGAAAAAATCCGCCTTGAGCATGAGTGCAAGTTAAAGCGGCACCAGGAAGAGAAAATGGGATGTCATCCAGGTGGATAAAATTAGAGCGCAATAGAATCTCGGACAAAAACAGGGAGTGCTGCATGCAGCACTCCCACAATAAATTGGTTCAGATATCTTGAATCTATAACATTACAATCGGTTATTACGGTATACTGAAATTCATTTCCGCCGCGATTGTCATTAGAAATGATGATTTGAGTACTATAGAAGACGGCATTCACTGGGGCAGAACGATTCTTTGTCAAAGATTTGTATTTGGCAGCGGATCAGAGGAATACATCTTGATCAGGATTTCCTGCAACCGCATATCACTTTCCCAAAGATCACCAGAAGAAATGCAGAAAAGAATCATCCAGTCAAAGGGATTGCGGGGGTCCAATTTAGGAAAACCACAGGCATTCAGCATGGCATCCAATCGTGTATACAGGCTGAGAAAAACATCGTCAGCGGTTTCTAGATCATCGAACTCATCAAAATCACTATCGGTTCCATCTGTAGCTAAAAACAAAAGAATCAGAGTCTTCCGAGAAACATCCTGTTTCCGGCTCTCTATCTTTGACAAGGAATACTCATCAGGCCAGTTTTGCCGGATATTTCGCTGAATGGGGGAGAAAAACTCTGCTGATTTTGCCTTGCCACGGGTTTGCACGGGAACGAATTTTCGGTACATGTAGGTTTCCAGAATATCCCTGACAGTGATGGGCTCCGCTTTATGGGGACCTACATCTCCGTCGACAGAGCTTTTGACTTTTTTCTTTTCTTCTCTGGTCATCTCTTCAAAAAGAGCTTCCATGCCCAGTTCGGAATAGCCTCTTTTCAAAAGTCCCATATATTGGTCGAACAACTGGTAGGCAGTATTATGGAATGTGCCCAGGCGACTTCGCTCTTCCTGCAGAAAAGCAAGCAAGGCATCTTCTTCCAGATGCAGAACTTTCTGAATCCGGTCATTAATCTCAGCGGTATAGCTACTGGGGGCTCCTGTTTTTTCATTTTTGGGGAGTTCCATAGCAGCATGGCTCCGTTCCAGTAAATCCATTGCCTGCTCAGGGCTATAGTTATGCAGGATCGTATAGCACCATACGATATCCTCCGGATTACGCCAATGGATGCTTTCCCCCGTAGCATACCCCAGGAATTCATTTGCCTGGGGTAAAGTTAAATGCAGTATCTGGCAAAGAATGTATGCATCCTGCTTACTGATGTTCTGCGTTTTCCCGTTGAGCCAGTTTCGCACTTTCCTGTCGATCGAGTCAAGATTATCCTCCGGAAACCACTGCTGCAGCCCCCTTACTAGGTGACTTTTGAGTTCTGGTTCCGGTGAGAATTTACGTAGCACATCGCCGAATGTTCTAAAATGATCATAACTGAGCAAAAGCTCTATGGCATCATCTGTGCAATTGAGTTTTTGGGTCTTGTTAAATAAATCTCTGGTGAGAACAGTCATGTTATTCAACGTACGATTCACCCCCATTTTTGGATATTATAGCATGGCACATGCTGTTTTTCAATCTGATATTTCCGTAGGAAAAGTATAAAAGATACATATGCATCAGGGCATATATGGGCCTTAATCCGGGATAAGACTTGAAAATCAGGATAGCAATGGTATAATGATGAAAACATATCCGTTGGGAAACAGAAACCAAAAAGCTTTGATTGTGTAATGTATTCTAAAGGCAGGAAAGACAAAGGAGGAATCTTTTGTGGATCATCGATTACCACTGAAAGTTCATACCGTTCTTGCCTTTGAAGGCATGGCTTGTCACATTGAAGAAGTAATTGGACAAGGATCTAATGCCATTGTTTATAAGGGCTGGTATCAGGACAATCTAAATTCGGAGCTCCACCACCATGTACTGGTGAAAGAACTGTTTCCGTTTCATCCCCAAAAGGGGATCTTTCGCGCCGAGAGTGGTCATCTTGTCATAGAACCCGAAGCAGAAGAATTGTGGAAAACGCATAGGCAAAGTTTTCAAGTTGGAAATAAGATCCATCTTCGGCTGCTGTATGACCATCCTGATGTGATGGTCATGGGAGCAAATCTCAACAGTTTTTCATGCAACAGAACGTTGTATTCTGTTCTGGGATATACTGGTGGCAGAAGTCTTCAGACAGAACTGAACAGGAGCAATGTTTCATTGCGGCAGACTGCCCAACGGATGATCCGTCTGTTGGATGCGCTGGAAGCATTTCACAAAAGTGGTTATCTGCATTTGGACATTAGCCCTGACAACATCATGCTGGTAGGTCAGGAAGATCAGGAAAGCATTTTTTTGATTGATTATAACAGTGCTAGAGAAGTAGGCTCCCACAACGACAGTTACTTAAGCTGCAAATCTGGGTACTCTGCGCCGGAAGTCAGTACCGGAAATATGGATGCCATAGGCTTTGCGTCGGATCTTTTTTCTGTAGCTGCCGTGTTCTTCCGCTGCATTATGGGCAGGAGCTTGACTCTGGCAGAGATGTTGCAGTCCAAAGCTCCGGATTGTCAAGACAGTTTACTGGTAAAAGATTGCCCCCAGACGGTCACAGCTATGGTGGGTACCATTATGAGAAAAGGTCTGCATACTCTGTCCAAGCGGCGCTATCAGAGTATCGGGCAGATGCGGCAGGCATTTCAGGAATTGATGGACCGGATCGACTGTGTGGGTGTTACCCATTGGTCACTATGGGAAAACGGGAGAAGAAGTGTAGAGGAACTGATTCAGATCAATCCCTCTCTGCGGTATCTGAAAGACGAGAAGAAGCTGTATCCCATCCGTCTAGAACGGGAATGTAGCATGTCACTGGAAAACTATTTGGACAATCTTCTCTCACCGGGGGGGGAGTCCGCAATGATTCTGGCACAGGGCGGTATGGGTAAGACAACGATGCTGCTTCATATTGCCATGCTCCAGGGAAAGCGGTACTCTACAGCAACTCCGGCAATGTTTTATATTTCCCTGAACGGTTGGGATAAGGCAGATTCTAAGTATATCCACAGCCAAATTCTGATGCGTTTGCGCTTCAAAAAAGAAGAAAACACTTTCGATAGCGCCATGTATGCCCTGCAAAAGCTATTGGAACAGCCAATTGAAACAAAGCAGGGAGAAATCCCTTGCGTTTTGTTGCTTCTGGATGGTTTGAATGAGGTTCGGGGAGATATTGCGCCTCTGGTGCAGGAGATCGACGAACTGAGTAAGATGGCGGGTGTACGGATCCTGGCAACATCCAGAAGCGAAATTCCGGAAGTGCAGCTTGAGGCTGTAAGTTTGATGCCGTTGGATGTAGAGGACATTGAGTCAGCACTGGGAAAAAATGGCCTGTTGATTCCCCAGCAGCAGGGCATCATCCAGCTGCTAAGAACGCCGCTGATCCTGTCTATTTACATTCAGGCCAGCGCAGGTGGCAGGCAGCTGACTGTTCGTAATGTAGAAGAGCTGATGAAAGCCTACATGGACTCCCTGATGGAGAAGGAGATCGGTCAATTACCCGAGGAGTCTCCCCTGCGATGGCAGATCGATGTGGCGCTGAATTATGTGCTACCGGCTATTGCCATCGAAGCAAAACGATTGAACGCATCCCTTTCCCGTGAGCAGATACTGAAGGTGTTAACCCGCTGTTGGAATACCTTGATGTCCCGGAAATTCCGAAAAGTGTATCCTCGCTGGATCGGGCATAGTCCTGACATACGTGCGGGTACAAAAACTCCGGAAGAATGGTTTGGTGTAGTAGTTGACAGTCTTCTTTGGCAGCGATTGGGATTGCTTACCAAAGGGGATATCGGTGGCTATCGGATCTTCCATCAAGCGGTGGCAGAATATTTTGCAAGTTCAAGAATTCCGATGGTGAACAGCAAAGGTTGGCTCACTATTCTGATTGCACTTCTGTTTTGTGCAGTAGCTGTTACTGGGTATTGTCATTACGAAGCTGATTTCAAGCAGAAAGCAGCAGAAGCGCAAATCCAGGAGGCCTTGGAACTGGGAGCAACTGGATATGTGGAATACGGTGAACTGTATCGACAACTCTATGATTTGATAAAGGCCGCCATATGCGGTGATTCCGAGTACTTTGGAATATACTACGACCGCGTCCTGACAGCAATGCAAAGTGAAGAGAAGTGGACACCTTCTGAAGAGACAGAAGGTCAGCAGATAGAACGCACCAACGACTACGATCAGCTACAGATCACCTGGGGAAATCAAGATGCGCCATATGAATATGAGATTCTGGTGGATCTTTTTGACTATCCGGATGAACGTTCTGCATTTTATGTAAAACAACTTCCGCTGCTGAAAACCTGGATGGAATCTGAAACGATCCGGCGCAGGAATCCAGACTTTGCCGATGCACTGTTGGCTCTTCTGGAAGCGGATGCAAATCTTGCCGCAGAAATGTATCACCGGGCGATTGGTATTCACTTATCCGGCACTGATTCGGTCTGGTTGGGAAATATGAATGCGTTGGTAGCCATGATTCCAGATTTGGATTCTCACCGGGACACTTCAACTCAGGAAGATCGAAGGCAGAAATTAAGTACCTTGCGATCTCTGTATTTGAAAGCAAACAGTGAGTTTGAAGCAGTGCGGTCTAGGTTGAATGCGCATATTCGGAATATGATAACGGACATGCAGACATACTCAATAGACTTGCAAACAGAATTAGAACAAATCAGCGAACAAATGAAGAAGAGCAACCATTTGGCTGAAGCTGCCGGTATTGACTCTATTATCACAGCACTAAAAGAAAGGCAAATCGCAGAAAAGGACCTCTATTCATATATTATGAATACAAATCAGGAGTAAAATTCTCTTCAACAACAAAATCCCATTATCAACAGCACAGCTCACATGAAAAGAGGAGTCATTCATATGAAGCCCAAACGCATAAGTGCATTAATCATAATTCTGAGTATGCTTCTCCAGTTATCTTGTATGACAGGATGCACAGAAAAGGATCGTCCAATTCCTCAATCGACAAAAGAACAGGTTGAGCAATCGGATTTGCAGCAGGCCGATTCAAAACTACTGATGGAACTGTTTGAACTGCTGAAGATCAATGAAGAAGTATATTCCGATCTTTTTCGAGTCATGGAATATACTGAGGCTTATGGCCAGAATAATTCATGGGAAAGTTTGCTGAAAGCCCGGGCCAGTGCCAGTGCTGCATTGGTCGCTATCCGGCAAATGGAATTGCCCACCTTAGACCTGACAGAAGATGAAATCACGATTCTGATGGATAAGGGAGTTGAAATAAATGCCGTTCAACGAGAGTTTGAAGAATTGCAGGGCTGGTATACAAGTAAGGATGATACTGCATCGCTAGTTTGCTATACACTGGAAGATGATGTTTTTATGAAGGCCAGTGTGGAGGACGCTATTCCAGCTATGGCTGAATTCTATCAGGAATATTTCATCCTGGAATATCGCTATCTGTGCTATTTTGTGAATTATATGCTAATCCAGATAGATTCTTTGGATACTTGGCAATTATGGATAGAACAGTTCCCTTGCATGGCTGCCTGCGCAGATGTATGCTACCATGAAACCTCAGAATTGGAGGCAGCCACAGGACTGATCTTGGATGAAATGGAAGCCCTTCAGGCACAGATGGGTAGCTTTTTAGGAACTTCGGAATACACATTGGAAATTGTTCAGGAGGCTGTGGAAACAGGTAATCTGGATGCGCTACAACGAGAGATCAACAAAATAGAAGATGTGCCCGGTTATTTCCCAACTCCCAATTGGCTTCCGGATGTTGTGAATCTTTATCTTGTGACAGATTTGGAAACTCAGGAGAAACGACTGGTTAATGCCGGAGAGGAACTGGATGCAGTTCCTTCTGCATGCTACATTTCCTGTGGTGCGATCTCTCCGGATGATGTAACTGCTTATGGTGAATTTCTGACGCAGTGGGATATTGAAGCCTATAGCACATGGAATGAAGCAAAGGATACCTGGCAGTTACTGGCGAACAGCGGACAAAGTACGATGATGATCGAGTGGACAGAAGGCGAGACGCTGCTCTATCTTACCAAACCAGTTGGTTGCCTCATTCCGGAATTGTATCTTTATGCAATGGCAATGAAATAATGAACATAGCAGCTGTCTCGTAATTGTGGGGCAGCTGCTGCGCATTTTAAGTGGAATCTTAATTCAAAAGAAAGATAAAAGTGCAGTATACTTTTGGTAAAAATAAAAAGAAAGGAGTCAATGTTTATGACAGCAATCAGAGCTGGCTTGTATGGCCTTATCGTGGCGGACGCATTAGGTGTGCCTGCAGAAAGCAGAACAAGAGAAGATTTGAGGCGCAATCCCATTACCGAAATGGTTGGAGGCGGCTTGCACCAGCAGCCTGCCGGTTACTGGTCCGATGACAGCAGTTTGACTCTGTGTCTGGCGGACAGCATCGGTAAGGTGGGCTATTACCATACCCACGACATCATGGCAAGGTTCGATGACTGGTGCCGCAACGGTGCTTATACTCCCGGCGGCAAGAAGTTTGACATCGGTAATACCTGCGCATGGGCCATTGACCGCTACCGGAAGGGCTGCACCCCTGCCCTGTGTGGCAGCAACAAGATGAATGAGAATGGCAACGGTTCCCTCATGCGGATCCTGCCCATGGCTTTCGTGCTGTACAAGAAGTACGGTATCCATATCACCAAGTCCAAGTGGGCTATGGAGGACATCCATAAGATCTCCGGACTGACCCACCGACATCCCCTGGCTCAGTCTGCCTGCGGTATCTATCTGGCCATCGCTGTTCGGATTCTGGATGGCTATGAACTGAAAGCCGCCATCAGAGAAGGCATCCGTGAAGCCTTACAGTGGTATGGCAGCCATCGAAAATTCCAGATCGTTCTGGATTACTGGGAAAAGATCTCCGACCCGGATGATCTGGCGACACTCCCCAATGAGATCATCTATAGCGGCGGCTACGTGGTGGAAACCATGGAGACCGTGCTGTGGGCGCTGATGAATACAGACAACTACCGTGACTGCGTCCTGACCTGTGTCAATATGGGCTATGATGCGGACTCCACCGCAGCAATTGCCGGTGGATTGGCAGGCCTGTTCTATGGTTATGACAGCATCCCTGCAGAATGGATCGATGCACTTGCGAACAAGGAACTGACCGAGGAGAGCATCAAGGGAATGGAGGAGTACATCAATGGATTATAATGCAATTCGAAATGCCTGGGGTGCGGATGCCAGAGAAACGTACAGCACCCCTCTGGATAAGCTTCCTATGAAGAAAAATCTGGACAAGTTCCGGGGTTGCATGATTGGCGGCGCTGCTGGTGATGCGCTGGGCTATGCCGTTGAGTTCTTGTCTGAAAGTTTTATCTTTGCCAAGTTCGGTAAGGATGGCATAACTGACTATTTGCTGCATGACAGCAAAGCCTGGATCTCTGACGATACTCAGATGACCATGTTTACAGCCAATGGTCTTCTGTTCGGCACTACAAGAGGCTGTACCCGGGGTATCATGGGTACTTATCCAAGCTATGTTGCAGGAGCTTACCGGGACTGGTATAAGACCCAGTTTGAGTCCTATGAACATTGTAACCGGAAATTTGTCACCAGCTGGCTGATGAATGTACCGGAACTGTTTGTGCCGAGAGCACCGGGAAATACCTGCTTATCTGCCATCCATGCAGGCTGTTATGGCAGTGTGGAAAAGCCAATCAATGACAGTAAGGGATGTGGCGGTGTTATGCGTGTAGCGCCCATTGGTCTGTACTTTGGAGATTCCCGGATGGCTCCTCTGGCGATTGATCTGATGGGTGCGGATGTGGCGGCCCTTACCCACGGCCATGAAATGGGCTATATCCCCGCAGCCATGCTGGTGCACATTGTTCGACTGGTATCCCATAACGATGAGATCACCCTGAAGGAAGCGGTTCTGGACGGCAAGATCGCTATGGAAATGCTGTTTCCCGCTGCAAAGGAACTGCCTGGTTTCCTAAAGCTGATCAGCAGAGCGGTGGAGCTTTCTGAAAACAACATTGCTGATTTGGATGCGATCCACAAACTGGGACAGGGCTGGGTCGGCGATGAAGCACTGGCAATTGCCATTTATTGTGCCCTGAAGTATTCTAACGACTTTGATAAGGCGCTGATTGCGGCAGTCAACCACAGCGGTGACAGCGACTCCACAGGCGCGATTACCGGCAACATTCTGGGTGCTTACCTGGGCCTGTCTGGGATCCCTAAGAAATATATCGACAATCTGGAACTGGTGGATGTGCTGACGGAGTTGGCGGAGGATTTGTACTATGATTGCCAGCTGGACGAGTATAAGCAGGTCACCGACCCCAGAGACATCGCGTGGGAGAAAAAATATGTCTACATCAACTACCGTGGAGCGAAAAATGATTGACATCCATATGCACCTGATTCCCGGTGTGGATGATGGCGCGGAGGATGAACAAATGGCGCTTCTGATGCTGCTGCGAGCCAAAGATCAGGGTATCCGCGCTGTGTTCGCCACACCCCACAGCAGCGCCTTTGACGAAGATCCGGAGGGAACGAAGGAAGCCTACCGGCAGCTTTGTGCCAGGGCTGCCCAGATATTCCCGGAAATGCAACTGTACCCCGGATGTGAAATCTACTGCGAAGCCGGGCGGATGCGGTCGGTTCTTGCTGGGCTGGAATCCAGGAAATACCCCACCATGAATGGCACAAGGTATGTACTCATGGAATTTTCCCAATGGGTGATACCGGAAAACACCACCCCCTGCGTGGAGGCGCTGGTCAATGCCGGTTACACCCCCATTATCGCCCACATGGAGCGGTACAAGTACCTCCGGGAAAACATGGCGTTAGTGGATGGATTCCGGAAGCTGGGGGCGAAGATTCAAATCAATGCCTACAGCCTGTTTGAAGAAATGGATGATGCCATCCAGAATTGGACCCGGCGGCTGGTGCTGGAACGGAAGGCGGATTTTCTGGGCACCGATGCCCACATAACCTACCACCGCCCGCCCAGTGCGGAGATGGGGCTGAAGTGGCTATACGATAACACAGATCCCGAGTATGCGGACGCAATCAGCTGGGGCAATGCCCAGCGGCTGCTGACACAGAAATAAGAGATGCGGTCTTGAAAGGCAAGATGGCGATTGAAAAGGAGAATTGAAAATGAGTACATTTCTTTCGCAGGGATACAATGGTCAAAAAGTCTTTACCATTCCCAGCTTGTTTGACACAGTAGGACCAGAGGCGCTGAAGGATTGCCTCCAGTTGGAAAGGCTGGTGATTCCCGGTACTGTGAAAAAAATAGAGCACTGTGCATTTGAAAACTGTGTCAATCTCCAGGAAGTGGTTTTGGAAGAAGGAATTGAAGAATTAGGACGGTATCTGTTTACTGGCTGTGAAAAACTCCATCAGATCACCGTACCGGACAGCGTCAAGCGCGTCACCCCTGATTCGTTCCATAGAATTCCAAATCTGAAATTGCCGGTACTAAACGCATCCGGCACGGAATACATCTATTGCCCGCCCAAGCTGGGAGAAAAAAAGGTTACGGTTCCCCATGGTGTTCGGATCATTCAGCGACAAGCTTTTGATGATTTCAGCGCCTTGGAAGAGGTAATCCTTCCGAATACGCTGGAGCGGATTGAGTGGTCTGCGTTCCAATATACGAGCTTAAAACGTGTGACCCTGCCGGAGAGTGTAAAGTATGTTTCCGGGGCTTCCTTCTACGGATGCGGTAGTCTTGAGCGGGTAGACATCCGCTGCGATTCTACCGCGATTCAACCCTTCGCCTTTGCCGAGTGTCCATGTCTCAGGCTGCCCTATGCTTCCCCGTCCCAGTACATAGAATGTATGAGGATGCAGGGAAAAAGCCTGTTTCGGTTCCCGGAGACACGGGAGCTGCCTGGGGATGGTCATGAAGCAAACCCCAGTTTTCTGGAATGCGCGGCGGGCTGTCTGATGGGAAAGCAGGAGGCCATGGAACAAATGGCGGACTATTTCCACGGAAAGCAGGAAGATGGACATCCCTTCTATTTGCTCGCGGAGCACTTCTGGCGGATGCGCCTTTACTATCTGGGAAATCAGAAAGCGAAGCAATGGTTCTTCGATTGGATTACAGCACATCCCGATACCCAGATTGAGGTAGCGGCCTCGGTTCCCATTCCACGCGGAGACGGAGCAGTGCTCCATGCGCTGGGATTCCTGTTTTTTGACCCCCACCGATACTATTATGTGCAGAACCCGGATGACTGCGGTATCGTTGAGGTGTCAGCTTATGCCGAATCAAGTGACCCGGACGACGATGGATTCGGAAGCGAAAACTACTATGACTGGTGGTATATGACAGAAAACCTGGCAATGGTTCCAGGTTCTGGATGCGCCCACTCCTATTCCAATTTGGATAAAAATAGTAACGAACAGAGATTTGAGACCCTGCATGATTTGGCGGCAGAAACCTGGAAGAAGCACCCGGAGCTTGTAGAGCAAGGGATTTATGCAGAAATTGAGAAGTGCGCGAAACGAGACTGATTGTGAAAAAGTGGATGTACGATAATACAGATCCGAAATTCGCGGATACAATCAGCTGGGGAAATGCCAGAAAGTTTCTGGTTTAGCAATTCTCATAAATGGAAAGGAGCAGATGTCATGCTGCAAATCAAACTGACACTAACAGACATCAACTACGAAGCGGTGGTAAAGATGGTCTATCCAACCCTGCTGAGAAAAATCTCCGAAACGCCCTCCCGGAATCTGCTGGTTCGCCTGATTCGGGAATTGGGAGAGGACGGAGAAAAGGTACTCGTTGCACTGATGGCAAAGCTGCCTCAGGATGCGAAAAATCAGATGGTCTGCCACTGCCTGAACAGCTATGGAACGACCCTTGCGGCAAAACTCAACGAGTACCTTCGGGAGGATACCTGGGGGAAGGCTTTTGTTCTGGACAGCTGCACGGCGGAGTTGGACAATGGAAGGCTGATTCTGACTGCCCAGAATGTTCAGGCGGATTTCAAAGCCATTCTAAAGGAAGCCAGCGAATCGAAGAACTTGGAAAAAATCGCGGGCCGGGTGGTTGGAAACGGCCTTCTGGGCGCATTCGCCGCCAAAGCTGCCGCAAAGGTGGCGGAGCAGGCCGTACAGGCAACCGAAACCATGACCCCTGAGGAACTGGAAGCCGCCGGAGTCGCCCTTCTGAACAAAGATTCGGTTCAGAAAAAGCTGATGGATGTCATCACAAATGCGCTGACCAAGAAGAATATTCCGCTGGCTGTTGAAGAAATCAACGTAGAAAGCTTTGATTTGGTGGTACTCCCGGATGAAAACGCACAGAATCTTCTCGATCTGCCCGAGGAGCTGGAGGATGCGCTGATCAAAGCGCTGGCAGATTTTTTGAGAGAAATGATATCCCGAAGGAGACCAGAATGAAAAACGGAAGATTCTGGAAAACGGCAGTTCTGTGTATCCTGACAGCCATTGCGCTGTATGTTGAGATCATCCTTCTGATGTTACTGAAGATCGATTGGACAAGAAGCCGAGTTCAGGAATGGCCCCGGTATCTGGAAAGCCTGAGTCTATTTTGGATTGAGGCCTGTATTACCGCTGCCTGGACGCAGCTTCTGGCTGTGTGCATCTCAGGATGTATCCGTCAGTTTCGCAAACAGCCCATTACCCGCAAACCCTTGCCACCGAAAACATGGAAGCGCCTGTTTTGGGGCGGAGTGGTGCTTCTGGTGATCCTGTTTCTGGCGGCACAACGGATCGCTCCGGTATACACTGCCACTTATGCTGCACTGGAGGATTCCGCCGCAGGCTATGCCGGAGTGTTTTACCCTCTGATCATTGGGGTGGAGCTTGTTTTGGGCTTTTTGCTTTGGCTGCTGTGGGACAGGCTGCAAGTTTTGAAACAGAACGGAAAGTCAATTCCCGGTATCGAAACAAATGGAGAAAGAGAATATGAATGATTATTCTGAGCGCTATGATTTGAAGCCAGCAGCGGCCTGGCTCCGGGGCCATGCTCTGCGGACAGGCGTGCCCAATATTGACAAAGAACTGCTGGATATGCCCCTGGAGGTGCTGACGGATGCAGAGCTTTCCGCCATTGTGGAGGCCGGAGAGCGGACGGGGCAAAAGCTGTATCCCTTCAAAACCGGAAAGACGGAGCTGCCCAGAGTGCGCCGGGTGCTGAGCTTTCTTCATGGCATCGAATTTGAGACGCTGCTGGATGTGGGCAGCGGTCGGGGTGTATTTCTGCTCCCCTTCATGGAGGAATTTCCACAGGTGCAGGTAACTTCTCTGGAACTGCTGGACAAGCGGGTGGCATTCCTGAATGAGCTGGCCGCGGGCGGCTACAGCCAGCTGACGGCCTATAACAAAAATATATGTGATCAGCCCTTCCCGGAAAACAGCTTCGATGTGGTGACCCTGCTGGAGGTGCTGGAACACATTCCGGAAGTGGAGAAGGCTGTTGCCGCCGCGGTGAAGATGGCAAGGAAATATGTGGTGGTGTCCGTCCCCTCCAAGGAGGATGACAACCCGGAGCATATCCATCTACTGACCAAAGATATTCTGACAAAGCTGTTTGCTGATGCGGGCTGTACCAAGCTGCATTTCGGCGGCATCAACGGCCATCTGATTCTGGTGGCCAATGTAGAAGAATCTCAGAAGGAGGAATAACTATATTATGTTTCAGTTGGTAGAGGATGAATAGCCCAGAATTGCAAGATTGGAAGACACCAAAGAGTCCTGCCTCGAATACTGGGAGCACTATAAGAAGCTGACTCCCTGGGAAGGAGTCATGGTTGGATACTGGATCTGCGCGGCAGACAAACGGTTTATTGACGATTATCTGGAAGAGGGAGCAATTCTGTATCCCGTTACCACCGTAGCCCGAAAGAGCGTGGGCAACGGCGGCGGTAAAATGATCAGCATCGATCCTGCTACATTTATGTATCCGGGGCGGTTCTTCTATACCAGGTCGGATATGAAAATCGAACCGGACGGCCAGACTGCGGATATTGCCAAAAGGATCGAAGAGCTTGCCTTGAGCGTGAAGCTGTTTTCCAAGGGTTTGATGGATGTGAAAACGGAGATCATCCAGGTTCCTACGGTAGACGGGGAATATTATGCTGTAACTTTCTGGCTGGATGAACACGGAGAATATGAAAATAATGCAGGATTTGAGCCTGCAAGCGAGGGAAAATATGTACTGCCGCTGACCTACATAGAAGATCAGATGACTTATGTGGGCACGTTGGGCCGCGACCCCGTTCTTTTGGATTATGATTCCATGACCTTTGATTGGGAAACGGAAGAATATAAATGGTTGTAAAGGAATGAAATGATATGGAAGCTGTGACCTTAAAGAAATACCCCAGAACCCCCCATCTGGAGGGCTCACGGCTCCAGCCGGGGGACGAGGATTTGAGCCAGGTGCCCTTTTCCGCCATTGCGGGGCGGCATCTGGTGGTGGAAGAAAAAATTGACGGTGCCAACAGCGGCATTTCCTTTGACGAAAACGGGAATCTGCTGCTGCAAAGCCGGGGACATTATCTCACCGGCGGCTACCGGGAGCGGCACTATAACCTGATGAAGCAGTGGGCCACCATTCAGAAGGACGCTCTGTATGCCGTGCTGGGCAGTAGGTTTATCATGTACGGCGAGTGGATGTACGCCAAGCACACCGTCTGGTATGACAATCTCCCCCACTATTTTATGGAATTCGACATCTATGACCGGGAAAGGGGCATCTATCTGGATACCCCCTCCCGGAGGGAATTGACCCGGGAATTGCCCATTGCCTCGGTGCCAGTGCTGGCGGAGGGCAGCTTTGCGGAGAAAGAGAAGCTACTGATGCT
Source organism: Clostridiales bacterium (assembly GCA_022777455.1). The sequence continues at coordinate 26,332 of JALFGI010000296.1, forward strand.
TCTGGGAGATTCCTGCTACAAAACCAAAGACCACTGGGAGCATCTTCGTCAGGCGGCGGAAAAAGCAGGGCTGGATGCGGAGCGAGTGCTGCGGGAAACCGACCCCAGCCGCACCATGGAGGGCCTGTACATCAAGCTGGAGGAAAACGGACAGGTGGTGGATCGGGTGAAATTTGTCCGGGCCAGCTTCCACCAGTGCGTGGATGCCTCCGGCAGTCACTGGCTGGACAGGCCCATTGTCCCCAATGGTTTGTGCCGCAGCGTGGACGAGCTGTTCTTACCGGAGTTGCCATGAAAAATCTGGAACAGAAATACCCCGGAATTGGGGCGTTTTGGGAGGAAATTGGTAGAACTCCCCAGAATCCCAGCTTCCACGGGGAAGGAGATGTGCTGACCCATACCCGGTTGGTTGTGGAAGCGCTTACGAAATTAGAATCCTTTCATCGACTTCCTGAGATACAGAAAGAAATCATCTTCCTTGCTGCGGCACTCCACGATGCGGGAAAACCCATCACCACCCGGATGGAGGATGGGGCGTGGGTGTCTCCCCACCACGGCGCGGAAGGGGCGCAGCTGGTACGTTCGTTTCTTTGGAAGGACTGCGGCCTGTGCGGTACCTCGGAGAAGCAGGCCTTCCGGGAAGGAGTTTGTAGCCTGATCCGGCATCACACCTTGCCGGTTCACGCTTTCGACCGGGAGGACGGCGTTTTGCAGATGGCAAGGTTTGCGGAGTCCCCGGCAACAACACAAATGCTGTGTCTGCTGGCGGAGGCGGACATCCTGGGCAGAATCGCGCCAGACATCCCAGAGCTTCGGGAGCAGGTGCTTCTCACCGCCGCTCTGGCAGAGGAGAACGGCTGCCTGACAACTCCCATGGAATTTGCATCTGATATTACAAAACGGGCCTGGTTTTCCGGGCGGAATGTCCATCCCTGCCAGCCACTCTATGATGACACCTGGGGAGAAGTGATTCTGATGAGCGGCCTGCCCGGCACGGGAAAGGACACCTGGATTCGGAAGCATTGTGCTTTCCCCATGATTTCTCTGGATGAAATTCGCCGGGAACTGGACATTGCCCCCACGGAGAATCAGATGGCGGTGGTCAAGGAAGCCCGGCAGCGGGCAAAAGAACTGCTGCGGAAGAAACAGAGCTTCGTCTGGAACGCCACCAATCTGACCCAGCTGGTGCGCGCAGAACAAATCAATCTCTTTGAAAGCTATGGCGCTTCCGCGCGGATTGTCTATCTGGAAACAGACTGGCAGACCAACCGGGAGCGCAATCGGAATCGGGAAGCAGTGGTGCCGGAAGTGAGCCTCGAAAAAATGCTGTCCATTCTGGAGCCACCTATGCCATGGGAGGCAAGAAATGTGGAATGGATCACCATGGGATAAGAGGATTTGACATGAGACTGATGGTTATGAGCGACCTGCATCTGAGTAAAAAGCCCTGGCAGGTACGGAGTGCTTTGAAAATGGGGGCGGATTCCGTCTGCTGTGGCGCTTTGCCGATGTCCCAAATGTCCAGTCTTTCAGAGCTTACGCTGTACAGAATAGAAAAGAAGATGGAGGAAAAAACACATGGCAGTTACATCATTTAATCCTGACAAAATGTACACCTACCTGCGGGGCTATGCTTCCGGCGCTGGCATGAAGGAAACCCTGAAAGCCCTGTCCTTTGCCCGGGAGAAGCACGCAGGGCAGCGGCGCAAAAGCGGAGAACCCTACATCGTCCACCCGCTGATGATGGCCTGCAACGCCGTCAGCATCGGCATCCGGGACGATGCAGTAATTGCCACCATTCTGCTCCACGATGTCTGCGAGGACTGCGGCGTGAGCCTTGCGGAGCTGCCGGTGAGCGACCGGGTAAAGCGGGCGGTGGATCTGATGACCTTCCGGGTGATGGAGGGAGAAACCAAGGAAATCGCCAAGAACCGCTATTACAATCTGCTGCTTGGGTGTCGGGAGGCGGCGCTGACCAAGCTCATTGACCGCTGCCACAATGTGTCCAGCATGGCAGGCACCTTCTCCGTGGAGAAGCTGAGGTCCTACATCGAGGAAACCCGGCACTATGTCCTGCCCCTGCTGCGCAAGGCAAAAACGGTGTACCCGGAGGATGCGGACATCCTGTTCGTGCTGAAGTACCACATGGTCAGCGTGGTGGACTCCATCGATGCCACCATTCAAGTGTTTGAAAAAGAAAACGAATGTCGCCCAGCAGGCGACCAATGACCGTAAGAAATATAGTATGATATCGCTATCAAGTCGTGATAAGTTCACTCAGAATGAGGACTTAAAGCAGCTGCTTCTGGCTACTGGCGATCTGGTGCTGGAAGAGGGCAACACCTGGCACGACACCTTCTGGGGTGTGGATGCTAAGACCCGGGAGGGCAAAAACCATCTGGGCCGGATCCTGATGAGAGTTCGTGAGGAACTGGCGGAGTTGTAGGCATATGAGAGTTGTTGTGATGGGAGGTTCCTTCAACCCTCCCACCATCGCCCATTTGTGAGTGTGGATGCGTATGCAGGTTACCGGATTTTGCCAAATGGCTGTGCAGGAGAATGCGGACCATACTGGATATTTTGTTTATGCTTCCCATTGTCGGGATTTCCGGGATATGAAACTATGAAACAAAAGCATTTTGAAGGAGGTACCATGATGAATTATCCTATCACCGATCACGAGAAATTTATGATGGAGAAGATGGGGGACTATCTGGCTCACTATGTGGAGACTTCCAGTCCTGTCACCCTGGATTTTCAGCCCAAAACCCTTTACTTTGAGATCGATGACACAGAGAACTATGGAATCCTCAAGGTCGCACGGAATGTCGCGGAGGACAATTCTCTTCGGCTGCGGCTGCAGCTGGGGGCGCTGCGCAAGGGCACGGATCGGCTTTATTCCAACTTTTTGCCCGCCACCGATGCCCAGGAGATGATCCATCAGCTGAGAGACCCTGCCGCTCATGCTCGGTGGATGGAACATATCAGGCAGCTTTCCGACAGCGTGGATGACTACTGGGACTGAACGAGAGTGGGCATACATTTTTCAGCAGAGAAGGTGTAACAATGGACGTCAAGCGTAATGCGAACAGGTGCCTTTGGCTTGCGCTGGTGCTTTTGATGTCAGGGGTGCTGATTCTGGAAGGGAAAGCCGTTGTCGATACGATTCTTGCCCATCCTGACCTTACCGTCAGGGATTATGACCACCTGGATTGGGCGCTGCAGAAGACGACCGTCTTTTACTTACCAATATGGTGCTTGGCTCTTTTGGGACTCCTCAGGTCCTTCCTGGGGGAGAACTGGTTTCCCTTCGCGGAAAGAATTCCCATGTCCGTGACAAAGGCTGTTGTGGTTGTCGCGGCAGCTTTATGGATAGGCTTAGCTGTTTTCAGTGCGGTCTATTTGAAACAAATCCAGAAGTCCTACGATCTTTATTACCGGATGGAAAGCGTATTTTCCAGATGGGGAACGGTATTTCCTGTTATTCTTTATTACGCCGCTTTGCTGTACATCGAGCAATGGTGCATTCAGAGAAAATGCACCCGGCAGAGCATCCGAAAAAAGCAGCTGTGGTTTACGGTGACCCTGTTTCTCACTTTTATGGTTCTGTTTTGCTTGGGGGGCGTAAAGCTGTGGTACATCCCGCTAAGCCATGTGGACAGCCCCAACACCTTGGAGGATTTTGACCTGTGGTTGTTTTCTCTGTATTTTGGGGTGCTGTTTCTCCCGCCCTGGTTTCTCTCTGCCAGAAAAACGATCCGGCTGTTTGGGCATGAGGGCTGGCTGTCCCTCTCGGCGGTCATTCCCCGAAAGGTAACGGTTCTGACCACCTTGGCATTGACAGGTTTCATAGCCTGGCAAATTGGGGAATGCCGCAATTGGAGCAAATTGCTTCTCACCTCCGATCTTCCGGAGTATGGTCAAGCGGCTGCCAATTTGCATTTGTTTTATGCGATGGTTGGGGGATTGGCATTCCTCTGCACGATTTGTATCCTGATCAAACAGCTCCGGGCCACATATAAGGAAAAGCAGCAGCATTCGGAAGAAAGTGTTCATCCGAACGGAGATAAAACGTAGGCGGGGAAATTCTTCGCCGAAAAGATAGGAGCGGTACAAATGAAAGAACTGCTGGAACAGCTTTTGAAGAAACGCAACAAACCACCAGAAAGCCCTTCGGAGCATCGCTCCCAAACCGATAAGATTGAGATTCCAGGGTATCTGGTCTACCCCAACAACCCGCTGTCGCAGATCATGTTTGGCTCCAAAATGCAGGAGGTCTGTGACAAGCGGTGTGGGTACCGGTTTTTACTGTACACTGACATTGCCGATCCTACCCCCGAAATCAGGCAGCAGACACCGCCCTTCGACATCAACGAGACCCATATCTTCTGGAAACCCGATTCCTCTGCCTTCTGCTCTGTTTCCACCATGAAAGCCCCCAGCGTGAAAACCTCCAATCTGAGAGGCTGGGTGGAGTCCACAGATCAGATGGGCGTGCTGTTTGGGGATATGAAACCCTTCCTGAATCTGCCGTCCGGACTTGCCAATGGAGAATACCGGCGGGTGGAAATGCATGATCTGGGCGAGTGCACCGCCTACAATAAGCTCCACGGCTTTGAGGGAGCCCATGTATACTGCCATGTTTTCTATCTTGGCGATACCCTGTACAAGAAATTCATCCTTTGCGCCAGACGGGATGATTTCTCTTGGAAGGTAGAATGCACCTTCCCCTCCAATTTGGCAGCGCTGCAGCCCACGGATACGGTGCCTCCCGGGCAGGTGTTCGGCTCCTTCTTTCCGGCAGAATAGTCAATGCTCCCAAATCGAACAGCAAAACGGTCAGCTGAGGTACATACAACATGAAGGTATTCCATCAAAACAAACGGGATAAAGCGGTGAATCAGGAACTGCTGATCGTTGAAAAACAGGAAAAAAGAATGGCGCAGGCGGCGATGAAGGCCAAGCCAGTGACGTGGAAAACAGCACTGGGAAACAAAATCCCCCAGAAGGTGTACACCGGGCTGGAAAGTGCGTTTTGCAAAGGGTTTTCGCTGGTGTTCCAGCAAGGGCGCGCTGTGATTGAGAAGAGCTGCCGCAAAGAGGATATTCAGGCCGATTATGCCGTTCAGGATTTTGCGGTGCAGGTCAAGGGCAGCCGGAAGGAACTGAGAAAGCTTCACAGGCAGGCGAAACAGGGGAATCTCATCAATCTTGCCGTGACAACGGTGGAAGGAATCGGCCTTGGTGCTCTGGGAATAGGAATGCCGGATATCGTTTTGTTTCTCGGAACCCTGCTCAAGGGTATCTACGAAACAGCGCTGCACTACGGTTTCGACTATGATTCCCGGCAGGAGCAGCTGCTGATTCTGAAAATGATGGAAGTCTCCCTCAGCAACGGAGCAGACTGGGCCGGCAAAAATGCGGAAGTGGAGGAAATGCTTTCTCAGCAGACACCTGAAGTAACGGACGAGGACTTCCAAAGTCAGATAAAAGCCACAGCATCTGCCTTTGCGGTGGATATGCTTCTGCTGAAATTTGTTCAGGGTTTGCCGGTGGTGGGAATCCTCGGCGGAGCGGCTAATCCGATATATTACAGAAAGGTTATGAACTATGTTCAGCTGAAATACCGCAAACGATATTTGCTGAAACAGAAAGGTGATGTTCCTTTTGAAGACACATTGCAGTAACGCACAAAAATGGTTTCTCGGCTCCACGCTGACGCTGCTGGCCTTTGGCGAGCTTGCCTATGTTCTTGACAGCTGCATCGATAGCTGGATGAATGAATGGAAGGTGCTGCCCCCGGAAGCAGTCATCAGCTCCATGTTTCTCCGAAAGCATCTGTTGCTCCTGATTTTGAGCATAACTGTCGGTGTCCTCCTTTACGCGCTGATCCACTATTGGAAGAAACGCACTGCCTACCCCAAAAGGTTGTCCGTGGTGCTGGGCATTCTTCTGCTGATGCTGAACCTGTTTTCCTGGTTTGCCATCTACTGCTGCTCAGAATTCGACCGGGACAGAATCCCTCAGAACATCGATATCCATGCTGAGCTTCGTTACATACGCTCCAAAAGCCATTGGTTTGGCCGGGGGGACCACTATTACACATACCCGGACACCTCATCGACGCCGGATATGACCGCAGAGGAATACCAGCAGATGCGGGATGTCTCCATCAGAGAAACCGGGAAGGCATATGATGTGTTTGGACAGCGCAGCGCCTCCTTACTTCCCTGTCTTGACTATAGCTATGGAAAGTGGGTCAGCGGCCTGTATGCCCTGGTTGCGGTATTCTGGTGCGTGGGAGCCATCATCGGGTGGAAGGCGGTAAAAGGTATCTGGAATCGGGTGCTCTATGGCAGCTGCTTTCTTGTCCTGACTGCCCAGGTTGTGGGGCCGCTGCTGGAGCAATTGGGAGTTATTATCTGGCCAATTCCTGTTCTGTTTTCGGATGTGGATTGGCTCTATTGGATTGTGTGCGTGGTGCCGCTGTTTGCGGCCATGACCGTCCTTCTGGCAGAACAAGAAATGAACGATGCGCTGCTGACTTGACCCCAAATACGGAGAAAAAACGATGGCCTACAGTGAACTGATGAAAAGCTTTCACCGCATTCGACCCTATATGCGCTCCTTCTATGTCTACGGCTTCCGGCACCGGCAGGAGTTTGACGCCAAGAGCACCAGAAGCTACGACAACGAGCGCCGCCGGGTGGAGAGCTGGCTGGGTGACTACATGAAATTCGGGCAGGACGAGGACGGGAAACGGGTATTCCTGTCGGTGGACAGCCGGAGTGTACCCCAAAATCCTTTGTATCGGGCCTTCAAGGCGAAAAGCTTCACGGATTTGGATATCACCCTCCATTTTCTCCTCATGGATTTTCTGGACGAAGAAGAGGGTCTGACCCTCGGCGGCATTCAGGACGCGCTGGAAGAATACTTGGCAGAATTTGAAACGGCCCAGCTGCCGGATGAATCCTCTCTGCGAAAAAAGCTGTCGGAATATGAGAAAATCGGCCTGGTGCGGAAGGAAAAGCAGGGAAAGCAGGTGCTTTACTATCTGGAAAGCCCGCCCAACTCCCTCGCTACTTGGGCCGACGCGGCGGCGTTCTTTTCCGAAGCCGCGCCCCTGGGGGTGGTGGGTTCCTACCTGCTGGACAAGCTGGAGACCCAACCGGAGTACTTTCGGTTCAAGCACCACTACATATTAAACGCCCTGGACAGCGAGGTTCTCTGTGACCTGTTTCTGGCCATGGGCGAGAACAGACTGGTGACCATCCGGCAGAATACCCGGAGCTTCGAGCTCCTGCCCCAGAAAATCTACATCAGCACCCAGACCGGAAGACAGTATGTGCTGGGGCAGTGGTCGGGACGGTTCCGATTCTTCCGGCTGGATCTCATTGACAGCGTGAAGTCTGGCAAATCGGTGGAAGAAGCGCCTACAGACAGCTTGCAGGCCTTTCAAAGCAAAGTCTGGGGCGTTGCCACAACGGCGGAGCTTGCAACGGAACATATTGAGCTGGTGATTCACGCGGAGCCGGAGGAGGGCTATGTTGTCCAGCGGCTGCACCGGGAAAAGCGCTGCGGCACCGTCACGGAGCTGGGCGGCGGCAACTGGCGGTTTGAAGCGGATGTGTTCGACGCGGTGGAGCTGCTGCCCTGGATTCGCACCTTCACGGGGCGCATTGTGTCCCTGAAAAGCACAAATGCGGAAGTGGAAAAACGGTTTTACGGAGATTTAGCGGCCTTGCGGGCCATGTACGGAGGGGATGCGGATGCTGTTCAGTGAGATTTACGGAAGCTACTATCAGGCGGTGGCAAACATCCTCTCCAAGGCAGTGGAAGGAACGCTGGACGGGAAGACCCTGCGGCAAATCGTTCGAGACACCGCCTTTGCCGAAAGTCCGCTGACCATCCCCGATGCCCTCACCTCCGGTCAGTGGCCACTGCTGAACCCCGATTACAGTACACCACTGTACCAGGAACCCTCCATGCCCCTGACGATGCTGCAAAAGCGTTGGATGAAAGCGATTTTACTTGACCCCAGAGTGCAGCTGTTCCAGCCGGACACCACCGGTCTGGAAGACATCGAGCCCCTGTTCCGGCCGGAGTGGTTGGTGTATTTCGACCGCTACACCGATGGGGATGATTACGAAAATCCCGACTATATCCGCAATTTCCGCACCATTCTCGCCGCCCTCCGGGAGAAACAGCAGCTCCGGGTGCTCTTTCTGGACGGCAAGGGAAACCGGCACCACACCGTTGTATCCCCCCAGTATCTGGAATACTCCGAAAAGGACGACCGGTTTCGGATGGCGGCAGAGGGCTTCCGTCCCTGGGTCATTAACCTATCCCGGATAAAAGAGTGTGAAATACTGGAAGTCCAGCTTTGCACCACCCATCAGGTGTTCCGCCATACCCAACGCCTTACCATGGAGCTGACGGATGAACGGGGCGCTCTGGAACGGGTGCTGCTACATTTTTCCCATCTGGAAAAGGAAACCAAACGGCTGGATGAAACCCATTATCAGATCACCCTTCACTATGACAAAAATGATGAAACAGAAATCCTGATCCGCATTCTGTCCTTCGGGGCCGTGGTGCGGGTGACTGCCCCGGAAAGCTTCCGGGAGAAAATCCGACAGAGACTTGCCATGCAAAGCCAATATTGAAAAACCTCCGAAGGCACTTGCTTTCGGAGGTTTTCCCATGGATGGGAAAGGGCGTTTATTCATCCAATCTCGTTTTCAGATACTTCAGTCTTTCTACCACAGCATCGGCGGCTTCCGCTCCTGACAGAAATGCCAGAAGCTCCTGCGCGGTTTGCTTCCGCAGGCTGCTTTCAGCGCAGTCATACTCGTCTGAAACGGATACGCTCAGAATTCGCTTCTCTTCGTACAAACACGATGGTTCTAAAGCAACGCGGCCGGTATGGTGGGCATTCATGGGGAAGGAAACGCCAAAGCTGTCGAAACCGCCCAATTCCGGCATCTCTTGGATGGCGCGCTGATACAGCGCATCGATCGCGTTTTGTACCTTGCGCTTCTCATTTGCCTGTTCCTCCAGTTTCCGATTCACAGCCTGTTCGTACATCCGCGTTTTTTCCATGCCTCGTATCCCACGCCAGATGATGCGCAGATTCACATTCACCTTCTGAACATAGAAGTCACTATCACCGGGGAGGGACAGCTCCCGCATATCGCCCCAAATTGGAAACGCATCCTGGGAAATATCCTTTGTGCCATTCGGAATGAACAGGCTTTCGAGATGGATGCAGTGGTCAAAGGCCTTGCTGCCGATACGCCGCAGACTGTTCGGAAGAATGATTTGACGCAGCCTGGAACAGTCGGTACCGGAAAACGCCCGTTCTGAAATGCTCACTACCCCATCCGGAATCGTTACCGTCTCCTGCTCGCCGTAGTAGCCATAATAGATTCCTGCCACAATCACATGCCCCTGGGAATCTGCCAGACCACTGCATTTGCCAAATACATACCTCATCATTCCGGGAATCTCAGCCGAAATCCGGACGTTTGTTAATCCTGTACAGCCACAGAAAGCATGATAGCCGATCTCCCGCATACTTGCCGGCAGAGCAAGCTCCTGTAATTGGACGCAGTTTTCAAAAGCGCCTTCCCCAATTCTCTCCAACTTCTCGGGCAGGGTGATGTGCTTGAGACCTTTGCAGTTTTGAAAGGCCCAGGAATTTATTTCTACGACCTGCTCCGGAAGGATGATTTCCTCTAAAGCAACGCAGTCCATGAAAGCACCGCACCCAATGGAGTTCAGCGCTTTCGGCATGTGGATGGATTTCAGGCTGCGGCAGCAAGAGAACGCATACCTGCCGATACGCTTCACACTGTCTGGAATCACAACCGTTTCCAGCGCCGTATAGTTCTGAAACTGGGAATCTGAGATCTCCTCTGTCCCCTCCGGTATGACGATTGCCCTCACGGTTTCCTTTGAAATCGGTTCTTCCGACCAACGGACGGAATCCAGCGGACCAAACACGGCTTCCAGCTGCGCTTTCACCCCGATTTCCGCCTCCGCCAGCTTTGGAAACACGGTAATACTGCCGATGCAGCTGCCTCTGGAAAAGGTGATGAAATGAATATCCGTTCCATCCTTTACCAGGAACCAGCCACGAAGACTGTCAAACTGATAATCACTGGAATCAAAGCAGGGAACGTTGCTGTAGGAATACAGAACGGCGTCTCCATAGCAATCCCTGCCCGCCACGACCGCGCCGGAATCATTCTTCTGTAAAACCTCCGCCGATGTCTGAAAGATTGCCCCCAGCCCCTGGTAGGTTTTGCTGCCAACCTGAATCACCGGGGATGGATCGTGTTCCCCGTCAAATTCCACCGCCTGCTGTCCGGAAAAAGCGAGTCCATATGTATTCTCTCCCAGTGTAAGTCTGAAAATCATCCGCTTACCTCCCTGTCTATATCATCTGAATTAAGTATACACCCAAATTCCCGGTTTGGAAACCGCAATTTTTCTTTTTCCGGAATTTGGAGAGAAATCACTGTTCGCAACTTTTTTTCCGTGATGTTTTCATAGGCGCATGGTAATATATGGTCACAAGCAAGAGATACAGAAAACAAACGAAAAATATGGCACCAAGAACAAAACCTTCCCGTGGTGGTGCTGAGGAAAGCCAATTTGTTCAACAGGGTGGTTTCGGCTCTGGAAGATAAACCCGGTGACGGGGATAAAGGGAGCAATCCCGACTTGCCGCAAGGCGAGCTTATCGGAAAACCCATAACGAAGATTTCACCTTTCTGCCCAAGGGCGACTGCTGCGGGTATGGTGGGATCGGAATCGGCGGTACATCGCCGGGTTCCTAATCCGGAAACGGAGGAGAAGCGGTTATGGTTCCCAGGTGTGAGCTGCGCAACAGCGAATGCTTCGGAAATCTTCAGGAAGCCCCTCAAACCGAAAGGAAGGGGACGCCGAAAAGAAGGGAGTCCGCAAGACGAACAGGGCTGCGAATTCTGGGCCTTGCCCAAAAGGCAGGGATGGTAAATGTACACCTCGTAGTCCTCAACATTTTAGCTCACTTTGGTAGAGCGTTATCCTTCCAAGATAAAAGAGCCGGTTCGATTCCGGCAGATGTGTCAGCCAAAGTGTGTACGGCTTCAGGAAGAAAATCCACTTATTGTTCTGCAATATGAACACTTACGGCGGCCGCAAGCCAAGGTAAGAGAAAGTATTGAGTAAGTGCAACTCTAGGAGGTGGCAGCCTCCGAATCCCGCAAGGAAGAATGTGCCGAAAAGAAATCTATAATGTCCTGATGCAAGAGTTTGCGGATTTTTGCAAAATCCGTGTGGATGTCCGCTACTGGCTAATCCCCAGTGTGAACACCGGTGCCAACGCCGGCAGATGCGGACGAAACAGGTCAAGTTCTCAGCCTGTACCTTCATCCCCAAGAAACACAAATACGGTCCCTTCGTCTAGTGGTCAGGACATCAGACTCTCAATCTGAAAACGTGGGTTCAACTCCCGCAAGCATCACCAAATGGAGCGTTGGTGTAAATGGTAACACGTCCGCCTCCCACGCGGATGACGCCGGTTCAAGCCCGGTACGTTCCTCCATAACAAAAATGATGCCTTCATCCAGCGGCCTGGATACCGGACTGTCTCTCCGGCAACGCGGGTTCGATTCCCGCAGGCATCGCCAAATCGGGTATTGATGTAACTGGTTAGCATTTCTGCCCTCCAAGCAGACCGTGCCGGTTCGAACCCGGCATATCCGACCAAACAATACTTTGAAACGAAAGGAGCGTTTCCCATGAAATTACATCCACTTCAGCCCGGCAATCTGATTTCCTTCGGCCGGTATCCTCAAGGAGCCAAGGGTGAGGTTCAGCCCATCCAGTGGCAGGTGCTGGAGGTAAAAGAAGATCGTGCCCTGCTGCTGTCCCGGTATGTGCTGGATATGCAGCCGTTCTATTCAGAAAAGGGCTGTGTCCGCTGGATCGACTCCACCGTTTGCCAGTGGCTGCGGGAGACCTTCCTGCCCACCGCTTTTACGCAGGAGGAGCAGACGGAGATCTATCACCCCGCTCCCAAACAGGATCCCAACGAGGACTTCCTGACCTGGCTGCTCTTCGGAGGCGAGGAGCGGATTGACGACCCCGTCTTCCTGCTCTCCACGGAGGAAGTCAAGCAGTATTTCCCCAATGAAAACGGCCTGTTCTGTACGGGCGCCACTGCCCAGATGACCCCATGGGTGCTGGCAAACCACCCCGACATTGACGAAAGGAATCAGAATGTCTGCTGGTGGCTGCGTTCCAGCTCCAACCAGAGCCCCTTCGCCTTTATCGTGTCCCCGGTGGACTCCATCGGCGCCAGCATGATTGACCCGAACAACCGGCAGGGTGTCCGTCCCGCAATCTGGGTCAAGATTGGATAGACATTTCTCAGCCGTTATGGTATTCTAGGCACAGAAAAAAAGGAGGTGCTTCCTGTGAAGCAGTTACAAGGCAAGTACACAAATGCGGTGGTTTTCACCGACCTGGTGGAGCAGGAGGCGCTGGAGCAAATCAAGCTTCTGTGTGACCAGCCCATTGCGGCAGGCAGCCGGGTGCGGATTATGCCGGATGTCCACGCAGGCTCTGGCTGCACCATCGGCACCACCATGACCATCGGGAATAAGATCATCCCGTCTCTTGTGGGCGTGGACATCGGCTGTGGGATGCTCACCGTTGGCATTGGCAAGCAGGCGCTTCCTCTGGAAGAACTGGACAAGCTGATTTACCGCTGCATTCCCTCCGGCCAGAGCGTCAGGAAGTCACCCCATCCGCTGATGGAGCGCCTTGACCTCAATCAGCTCCGGTGCGGGAAGTTCGTGAACCTGGAGCGGGCAGCCCTCAGCCTGGGCACTCTGGGCGGCGGAAACCATTTCATCGAAGCAGACGTGGATGAGGATGGAAACCA
>JALFGI010000321.1 GCA_022777455.1 Clostridiales bacterium
GCTTCAAAGGATTCGTCCATGTTCATTGCGGTGCAGTAGTCCGCAATTTCCACCCCCAGGCCGTATTTCCGGGCCAAAGCGCCGGCCCCGGGGTCGATGGTGGACAGGTAAAGCTGATTGCAGTTCATATCAAAGCTCCGGGTTTTCCGGCTCCTTTATCGTATCCCGAGTATTATACCATTTTTGTGGAAAAATGCAACCGGTGATCCTCCCGCTTGACTTCCTGCTCCCCCGGGCGTAAAATGGGAAAAGAAAAAAAGGAGGCGACCAGCCATGACGGAAGAAGAAATGATTGCCCTTGCGGTGGCAGAGGGCTTTGCCGGGGCGGCGGTGATCGACACGGACAAAATCCAGTTCGACCCCATGTTCCGCCCCTTCTGTGAGGAAAATCTCTGCGGCCAGTATGGGGTGAACCATTCCTGTCCCCCGGACTGCGGCACTCCGGAGCAGATGAAGCAGCGGATCCTCGCCCACAAAAAGGGCCTGGTGCTGCAGACCATCTGGGAGATTTCGGACTACGAGGACAAGCTCGCCATCAAGCAGGCCAAGCTGGGCCACAACACCGCCGCCCTGCGGCTGATGAAGCGCTTTCGTGCCGAAGGCTGCCCGGGCTTCCTGGTGGGCGCCAGCGGCTGCGCTCTGTGTACCCCCTGTGCCCGGAAGGAAGGGAAGGAATGCACCTTCCCGGAGCTGCAGTATTCCTGCATGTCCGCCTACTGCATCTTTGTGCGTAAGCTGGCAGAGGAAAGCGGCCTGGAGTACACCCCGGCGGAAGGCCTGACCGCCTTTTTCGGGATGTACGTTTTTGAATGAATCGCAAACAAAACAGCCGGTGCCTCCCGGGCACCGGCTGGAATCATACCTGTGAATCAGTTTGTTGTTCTGGCGGCGATGGTCATCCGGTCTGGCGGACTGTTTTGTGTTTCTGACAGATCCAATGGTATGCCGCCAAGCCCAGGGCGCTGATGGCCAGGGCAACGGCAAAAACGACGACCGCTGCCGCGTAGCTTTCCGTTCCCAGGGCATTGCCCCCCAGGGTGGAGGTGACCACCGAGGGAATCCGTCCCAGGGTGCAGATCACGCAGAACACCGGGAAGGGGAGGTCCGTCAATCCCGCAAAATAGCCCAGCAGGTCCTTGGGGGTGCCGGGGATCATGTAGACCACCAGAAACAGGTAACTTCTGGCATTGCTGGTTTTCAGGAACCGGAGGGAATTGATTTTCTCCTCGCTGAAGAAGATCCGCACCAGCCTCATTCCGAAGCGCCGCACCAACCAAAAGGTGATGATGCTGCCCAGGGCGGCGCCGGCGATGGTGAGAATGGTGCCTTCCAAAGCGCCAAAGGCATAGCCGGCCGCAATTTCAAAGGGTTCTCCGGGAATGACGGCAAGGATTACCTGGAAAACCACCATGCCCATGAAGATCAGGCGGCTGTACCATCCCTGCCGTTCCACCCAATCCCGGAATACATCCGGGTCCGAGATCAGGCTCATCAGCGGCGAACCCACCAGCTTCCATGCCACGGCGGAAATGACCACCAGAAGCGTCAGCAGTCCGGCGGCAATGACATATTTTTCTCTGCTGCTTCGACTCATAAGCCCTCCACAGATTTCCCACGAAAGTCCTGCCATCATAGCGCAGTTTGATTCCCTTGTCAACGCCGGACAGGGGGATTTCTTGATTATTCCCACATAATCATCGAAAAAGACCACCCCGCCCATTTCGGTGAGCGGGGCACAGTTCATTTTTCTTCCGGGGTTACGAATTTCCGGTAGCCTTCTCCGTACTGTACGCACCGGGAGACCCGGCTGAGGGTGGCGGAGGAGATGTTGGTCTGTTCAATCACCTGGGTGTAGGTCTTGCCCTCCATCAGCAGCTTGGCGGCCCGCAGCCGCTGGGCCATCTGCTCCACCTCCTTGCGGGTACACAGGTCCTCCAGGAGGGAAGCGCAGGCGGCTTCGGAATCAATCTTGACAAAGGCCTGATAGAGGTCGTGGATCATTTCTTCATCAAATTTTCGCTGGGTCATTTCTTCATCCTCCCTGTCAGAAGTGCTCCAGAGAGCTGCTTAAAAACTGCCGGGTCTTGGCCGATTGGGGATTGCCGAATACCTGCTCCGGGGAGCCCTCTTCCTCGATTACCCCGTCCGCCATGAAAATCACCCGGTCGGAAATGGATCTGGCAAATTCCATCTCATGGGTAACAATGATGATGGTCCGGTCCGTACTTTTCAGACCACGGATTACCCGCAGCACCTCGCCGGTGAGCTCCGGGTCCAGGGCGGAGGTGGGCTCGTCGAAGCACAGGATGTCCGGCTCCAGGGCCAGGGCCCGGGCGATGGCCACCCGCTGCTGCTGACCGCCGGAGAGCTGGCAGGGGTAATTACCGATGCGGTTGGTCAGGCCCACCTGTTCGATGAGCTTGCGTGCATTTGCTTCAATTTCCTCCACCGGGGCCTTTTTCAGCAGCTTGGGGGCCAGCATCACATTCTCCAGTACGGTGTACTGGGGGAACAGGTTAAACGACTGGAATACCAGCCCGAAATGCAGCCGGTTTTGCCGGATTTCCGCATCGCTGAGGCGCTTGTGGTTTTCCCCGTCAAAGAGAATTTTTCCGTCCACCTGGATGGTGCCGCTCTCGGCGGTTTCCAGGAAATTCAGGCACCGCAGCAGGGTGGTCTTGCCGCTGCCGGAGGAGCCGATGATGGACAGCACCCGGCCCTTTTCCAGCTGGAAGGAGATATCCTTCAGCACGGCGGTGCCGTCAAAGCTTTTTTGAATGTGGTTAACTTCCAGTATTGCCATGGTATTACCCTCTGAAATAGTCCATTTTTTTCTCCACCCAGCCGAGCAGCAGGGTGAGGATGCCGCTGAATACAAGATAGTAGATGGCCGTGAAGAACAGGGGCCACACCTGGCCGGAGATGCCCTGGGAGCCCTTCAGGAAAGCGGTGCCCGCCCAGATGATCTCCTGCAGGGCGATGATTCTGGCCAGGGCGGTGTCTTTGACCAGGGTGATGATCTCGTTGCCCATGGGAGGGACGATGCGCTTGATGACCTGGAGCAGAATCACCCGGAAGAAAATCTGGCTGCCCGTCATGCCCAGAACCTGACCCGCTTCCCGCTGGCCCACGGGAATGCTCTGAATGCCGCCCCGATAGATTTCCGAAAAGTAGCAGGCGTAGTTGATGATGAAGGCCACCGCCGACGCGGTGAACCGGCCGGTCTCGCCCTTGCCCCAGATGTTGGCCTGGAGCACCAGACCGGGGAAATAGTAGATGATCAGCAGCTGGATCATCAGCGGCGTTCCACGGATGACCCAAACAAACAGGTTGGTAACCACGCTCAGGGGCTTGAACCGGGACATGGAGCCGAACATGATGATCAGGCCCAGAGGGACGGCGCCCAGCAGGGTCACGCCGAACAGCCGCAGGGTCTGCAAAAAGCCGATATTCAGCGATTGAAATACAATGGGAAATTGTTGGAGGAATGTTTCCATGGAGCTTCTTCCTTTTATCTCTTAGTAAAAAGCCGCCCGGTTGGGACTCAGCCGGGCGGTTCCGCATGTTTCTTGCTTGATTACTTCTGCTCGATGAGGGCGGCCTGGACGCCGTAGGTTTCGGCGCATTCCTGCAGGGAACCGTCTTCAAAGGCTGCCTTGAAGAATTCGTTCAGCAGTTCTGCCAGGTCGGAGCCGGTGCGGAAGCCAACGCCGTATTCCTCGCTGTTCAGGGCGGCGGTGTAGGTCAGGTTTTCGTAGCTGGTGCCCTCGCCCACCATGGCGGCGGCCATCAGGGAGTCGATGACGGCGGCGTCACAGGTGCCGGCGGCAACCTCCATCAGGGCGCTGGCCTGGGACTGGACGGGCGTGCACTCGTAACCCAGCGCAGTGATCTCGGCTTCACCGGCGGAGCCTGCTTCCACGGCGAACACCAGCTCGGCGCAGTCCTCGGCGGTCTGGTACTTGTCGGCCTGGTCAGCGGGAACGATGACCACCTGGGCGTTGTTGCAGTAGGCGTTGGAGCAGGTCATGGCAGCCATCACTTCGTCGGTGAGGGTCATGCCGTTCCACACGCAGTCGATGCTCTTGGAGTTCAGCTCCAGCACCTTGTTGTCCCACTCGATTTCCACAAATTCCACTTCCACACCCAGGTATTCGGCGAAGGCAGCGGCCATGTCGGCATCGAAGCCGATCCAGTTGCCGTCCTCATCCTTGTAGTCCATGGGAGCGAAATCGGTGATGCCAACAACCAAGGTGCCCTTTTCCTTCACATATTCGGCGTCGGTCTGGTCAGCGGCAAAAGCGCAGCAGACCATGGTCAGCATCATCACCAGAGCGGTGAGCAGAGCAATTGTTTTTTTCATAATGTATTTCTCCTTTGTGTTCCCCGGGATGGGGTTTGTTTTGATGGCTGTATTATACTTTAGTTCACTAAAGAAGTAAAGTATTATTTTTGCATTTTTCGGAATTTGTAAGATATACCGAAATCGGATTCACAAGCCAAAGACCTTTTGAACAATGTGCGAAACGGGATCCCTGGCAAGAAGGAAAATTGAAATCTATCGCACTGGCGCTTACGGCGCCTCATGCCTCCCTTGTGTAAAGGGAGGTGCTTAAGTAGCGCACACTGGGGCGGAGGGATTGGGCGGTAGGTGGCCCGTTCCTGTGAAATCCAATGCGAATTCGCATAACGACATTGTACCTTTCCGCATCGGGTTGTACCATCGTTTCGGTGCTTACTGCACAATCCCCCCTTCCCACAAATTATGGTATGATTGCCACCGGCAATCATTGGAATTTTGATTCGCTGCGCGGAGCACCACCCTTTACACAAGGGGGGCATGCGCTCAGAAACCGGAACCTGGTTCCATTTTACCCACCGATGATTACAATTTTTCTTTCCCTATTTCCATATCCGCAAAAATCTGCTATACTAATGAACATCTCATTCTATCCAACTACAGGTTGGAAGCCTTTCCAACCACGAAAAACTTGCTTTTTCTTCCATTTTCTCCTATGCTTTTCTTGCTCACGGGGCACATTATTTGAAAAAGGCGGTATTACAGTATGGAACAGATTTATTTTGGTGAGCGGATTGCGTCCCTGCGCAAGGCTCGTGGGTTGACCCAGGAGGCATTGGCCCGGAGGCTGGGAATCACCAATCAGGCGGTGAGCAAATGGGAGAGCGATCAGTGCTGCCCGGACATCATGCAGCTGCCCGCGCTGGCGGATATTTTTGAAATCAGTATGGATGCCCTCTTCGGCCGTCAGGAGCCTGCCCTCCCGGAGAATGGGGAGCAGGAACCGGTGACCGTCATCGGGGAGCTGCCCTGGGAGGACAACGACGACCTCCACGCGGTGTGCTTCATCGGCCACAAGCTGGTGCGCTATCAGGATATCCCCTCCATCGGCGGCAAGCGGGAGCGGTTCAGCTATTCCTTTTCCTGCCTGGGTTTTGACAAATCCAGTCCCCGGGGCAATGAACCGGTGCAGCTCCACTATACAGGCAATGTGGGCAATATTTATTCGGACTACGCTGTCTATTGCGCGGAAAGCGCCATTGCCGGCAATGTCCAGGCCGGTGACGGCGTGGTCTGCACCGAGGTGGGCGGAGAGGTCCGGGCAGGCGACAGTGTGACCTGTGTCGGCGTCCGGGGCAATGTGATTGCGGGGGACAGCGTGTCCTGCACCGGCTCCATTGGCGGCAATGCCCAGGCAGGGGATGACATCCGCTGTGAGGGTATGATCGGCGGCAATGCCTCCGCCGGGGGAGATCTGGAATGCGGCGGCGATATTGGCGGCAAGGCTCAGGCCGGGGGAGATGTGGAATGCCGTGGCTCCATTCAGGGCGACCTGCGTGCCGACGGAGACGTGACCTGCGGCGGTGATATCGGGGGCAGCGTGACCTGCGCCGGGGATGTGGAATGCCAGGGCTCCATTCAGAGTGACCTCCGCTCCGACGGCGACGTGACCTGCGCCGGTGACATTTCCGGCAATGTCACCGCCTCCGGGGACGTGGACTGCACCGGCTCCATCGGCGGCAACGCCTCCGCCGGGGGAGACATCACCTGCGCCGACATCGGCGGCAACGCCTCGGCGGACGGCGATATCACATGCACCGGTACAGATCGGTTTTGATTGGCAAATTGAAATTTAGTGAGCTCTCCCGCCGCACCCCTTGGCTCCCCCTATGGGGGAGCTGGCTGCCCCATAGGGGCAGACTGAGAGGGTATCGCACCCAATGAGACGCTCCTAATTCCCCAATGCAGTACCCTCTCAGTCAGCCTGTTCGGCTGACAGCTCTCCCAAAGGGAGAGCCAAGGGGCGCTACCGTATCTGCCTGCCAAATGACTATTTGTCCATCTGAGGTTGCCATTGGGCACCATCTGTGATAAGATGGTGCCCGATGAATTTGTATTAAAGGAAACAGGAAATGAAAAATCTGATTACCCAATATTCCGGGTTGAAGCGGGAGATCTATGTACTCTTTGTGGGCAAGATCGTCACGGCTATGGGCTCCTTTGTCTGGCCCATGCTCACCTTTCTGCTCACCACCAAGCTGGGCTTCAGCGACGGGGTGGCCACGGCGCTCATTGCCACCGCCGGGCTGATCTCCCTGCCTCTGGCGCTGCTTGGGGGCAAGCTGGCGGACCGGTATCCCCGGAAAAACATCATCATCCTTTTCGACTGTCTGACGGTGTCGCTGTATGTTCTTGCGGCAATCCTGCCCATCGGCTACCACACGGCGGTCATCATCTTCTTTGCATCGCTGTTTCAGACCATCGAGTCTCCGGCCTATGATGCTCTGAATTCGGACTACTCCACCACGGCCCAGCGGGAACGGGCCTTCTCCCTTTCCTATCTGGGCTTTAATCTGGGCTATGTGTTCGGTGCCAGCATGGGCGGCATGCTGTTTGAATTTCATACCAATCTGGCCTTCCTGCTCAACGGTCTGGCGATTTTTATCTCCACGGCCCTGATTTTCTTCTTTGTCAAGCCGGAAAACGCCGTCTCGGACACCGGCGGTCAGGAGGAGTGCCTGGGCGAGTACGAAAAGCCGCTGGAGGAATCCGTGCCCATTTCCGCGGTGCTGAAGCAGCGCAGGGTGGTGCTGGCCATGCTGCTCATCGGCTGCTTTGCCTCCATGTGCAGCAATACCGTGGGCGTTCTGCTTCCCCTCCAATTAAAGGAGGAGCTGGGCCAGCACGGCGCCGCCATCTATGGGTACCTGAATTCCCTGAACGGCCTGGTGGTGATTCTGTTCACGCCGATTCTGACCATGGTGCTGAAGCGGCTGACGGAGATTCCCAAATCCATTCTGGGTCTGGGCTTGTTCCTGGTGGGAATGGGACTGTTTGCGGTGAGCAGTCCCCTGTGGCTGCTGTTTGTGGGCATGTTTGTCTACACCCTGGGAGAGGTGGTGTCCGTCCTGGGAAACAACCCCTATACCTCCCGCCGGATTCCCGCCTCCCACCGGGGCCGCATCGGCGGCGTGACCAGCGTGCTGTATTCCGTGTTCTTCACCCTGGTTCAGTACGGCATCAGCTTCGTGCTCATGGTGGCGGAGGGGAACTATAAGCTCCTGTGGCTGATTTTCATCGGCTGCGGCCTGACGGCAATGGCGTTGTACGCCCTGGCCTACCCGGCGGATAAGCGCCGCTTCCCGGCGCTGTATCACAAGAGCGTATTTTGAAAAATGTAATTCATTTTTGATCGCCGGAGCGGCGAATTGTAATTTATGTGACACGCCATTCGTAGGGCGGATTTCTGACCCCGCCGATCAGGTAACGAAGCCTGCCAGGTTGGACAAAAGGAATCAAATGTTGGTTTTTGGCATTTTACCGTGATTATTTCGTAAATGATACCATTCAACGCACCAAACCGAAAACCGGAACCGGGTCGGCGGGGTCAAGACCCCGCCCTACGAAATGGTGCGATAAATAACAGGGCACCTCTAAAAACTACCCTTTTGCGGTTTGGACGGATCTTTTGCCCTAACAATGCGTTTTGAAAACACCGCAATACACAAAGTATTCCGGTATTTTCAAAACTTTTGTTAGAACAAAATCTCTCGCCCAAACCATCAAAAAGTAGTTTTTAGAGGTCGCCAACAATTTGCCGGGAAATCGGCAGCGTTTGGAGGAATGAAGATGAAGAAGAAATGGCTGACGGTATTGCTCATTGCTGTGGCCCTGATGTTTGCCTGGATTTTCCTGGCGGTGGCCCTCACCGGGGGCCGGGACCCAGTAGACTTCACCCAGCGGGACAAACAGATCATGATCGGCTTCACGGTGGTGGAGTTTCTCACCGTGGCTGTGATGCTTGTCTCCGCCTGCATGGTGGGCAGGGAAGTGGGCCGCTCCATGCCGAAGGTAGAGCCGGTGTCCCTGACCAAGGCGGAGAAGGTACGCAGAAGAATGGGCGCCGTGCTGATGTGGGTGCCGCTTCTGCTTGCTTTTGCTGCCCAGATCGGGGGAATCCTCCTGCGGATGCGGAACGACGCCTTTGTCACCGGCGGGGCAAAATGGGTATGTGGCCTGGGTTATCTGCTGGGCCTGGCGGTGCTGCCCCTGGTGTCGGTGCTTGCCATGGCGCTGCAGAAAAAGCATTTTGAAAGGATGAGTGTGTCCGAGGCCAATGCCTTTGTCCTCTCCCACCGGGAGCAGGCGGAGCAGACGGCGGCGCGGAAATTGGGTCAGCTCCGGTTCATCCGTCTGGCCACCAATGTCTATGGGCTGCTGCTGTTCCTGCTGGGTCTGTTCCTCGCCGGCCTTTCCGGTTACCTCTATCAGTCGAACACCTGGACTGTCCCCACGATGTTCGGAGCGGCATTTTTGATGGCGGCTGCTGCCCAGCAGATTCTCCTGCCGCCGCCCAGGGCATTTCTGGAGGAGATTGACGGGTTCCTGCCGGAGGAGGACTATCCCCGGCTCTATGCCCTGGCCCGCCGGGCGGCGGAGGAAACCGGCTGGCAGGGGCCGGTGCGGCTGTACATGATGCCCCTGTCCGGCGCGGGCATCGGCATGGTGCGGGATGTTCTCTGCCTCCGGCTGGGAGCGCTGACTCTGGGCATGATGACGGAGGAGGAGCTGTATGCCATTTTCCTCCATGAATTCGCCCATGAGGGAGCTGAAAACCGCCGGGTGAACCGGGAAGAGGACTATTACGCTTTCCTTTCCCAGGGCCGCAGTCCCAACGCCCTTTCCACGCTGACCTCCTTTTACTACAGCTATTCGGACGGGATGTACGCGCTGACCCATGAGCTCTTCCACTACGCCGCGGCCATCGGCATTGAGACCCGGGCGGACGGCTTCATGGCCCGGAATCCGGAAGCGGCCGCTGCCTCGCTGCTGAAGCTGAAATATTACGATCTGTTCCTGTGGGAAGGGGAGGCAAAGGACGGCTCTCCCAACTGGCAGCCGGGAATCCCGCCCAGGAACGTGACGGCGCAGGAGTTGTCCGACTTCCTGAAGGCTCTGCCCTGGCGGCGGGCGGACTGGGAGGAAATCACCAAGAAGGAGATTCGTTC
Organism: Clostridiales bacterium; assembly: GCA_022777455.1. The sequence continues at coordinate 9,529 of JALFGI010000321.1, forward strand.
CCGCAGTGCTACCCATCCCACCACCTGGGAACGGATTCAGGCCCTGGGCCTGAGGTCGCTGCCGGATACGGATGGTTTGCCCACCGGCGCACTGGGAGAGGAATGTACCCGGGCCATTGCCTTCCTGGATGACCGGATCGCGGAAAGTCTGACCCCAAATTACGGTGAACTCCGCCGGGAACGGTACCTGGAGCCCCTGGAACGGGTGAATGCCTGGGAAGCTGCCGGCTGCCCGCTGACGGCGGAGGGGTATGCCGACATGGTGGAGGACCTGCGCAGTCTTTCCCGGATTTCCGATGCGGAGCGGCTGTGCGACCGGGCAATTTCGGAATTGCCGCCCGCCGCTGCTTGCCACGCCCATTTCATCCGGGGCATCCTCCGGCTCCACCGCTACCAGGAGGCCGGGTTGGAGGACCTGTATACCGCCATTGCAGGCAACAGCAATTACATCGATGAAGCAATGGATCAAATCGGCTCCTTCTGCTGCCTGATGGGCCTGGAAAAGGAACTGGAGGAATACCGCAGCAAGGCCCTGGAGCTTGCCCAGCGGCAGCGGGATGAATTCAGCGCTCTGGACACCTTGACCCGGCGGGACAACCTTTCCCAGGAGCACCTGCCGGAGGGAATGCTGGAAGCAATCCTTTCTTACATCGCCGGCATCTCCCGGGATTCCATTGAGAAAATTTTCCTGGTTCGTAAAACCATCAGTGAGCAGTTCTTCACAAGCGCTTTTGTGATCCGCTTCCTGCCGGACACCCCGGAGGATACCAGGCAGGAGGTGCTCCACAAAATCTTCCGTTATCTGGATACCAGCACCGACTGGCAGTTCTCCCTGTTTGACGAGGCGGAGATTCCGAAGGGAACGGTAGAGCGGGTGGAAAACAGCTGCGTGTTTGAAAGAGAATAGGCGACCTCTAAAAACTACTTTTTGATGGTTTGAGCGAGAGATTTTGTTCTGACAAAAGTTTTGAAAATACCGGAATACTTTGTGTATTGTGGCGTTTTCAAAATGAATTGTCAGGGCAAAAGATCCGCCCAAACCGCAAAAGGGTAGTTTTTAGAGGTGCCCAATAAAAAAGGGAGTGTTCCGACGGTTTGGAACACTCCCTTTTTAGGGAACCTCTGAATAATTCGGCAAGAGCTGGTGGCGAGGAATTTTGGCTCAGCCGAAAGTTCTAAAAATGAGGAAATACTTTGTGTATCTTCCATTTTTAGAACTGCTCGGATGGGACGAAAGGCCCGCCAGCCAGCCGCAGACGAATTGTTCAGAGGTTCCTTAGTTTTCCAGCTGCATCCCCAGAAAGCTGGCCGCTGTCCGGGCTAAAATCCGGTCGGAATCCTGCAGGGGAGCGTCGTTCTCTCCCAGCAGCAGCATTACGCAGCCCATCAGATCCCCCTGGGACAGAATGGGCGCCGCCGCGCCCAGATGGTATTTGTCCGTACCGTCCGCTGCCCGGATGGGGGCTTCGCCGCCCTGGTAGAGATAGTTTTTCCGCTGCTCCATGATTTTCTCCAATTCCGGGGAATTGGGCTTGTCCATCAAATCCCGCTTGGGCGCCCCGTGCAGGGCGATGATGCTGTCCCGGTCCGCCACCGCCGCAATATGCCCCGTGGCCGCCGCAATGGACTCACACATCTGGGACGCAAATTCCTGCAAATCCCCCATGGGCGAATACTTCCGAAAAATGACCCCGCCGTCCTTCTCCGTATAAATCTCCAGCGGGTCGCCCTCCCGGATTCTCAGCGTTCTGCGAATCTCCTTGGGAATGACGATCCGCCCCAAATCGTCCACCCGGCGGACGATGCCTGTTGCTTTCATATTTCTTCCTCTCCTTGTGGTTATTTCCCAATGGTAGTGTTTGCAGGAAAAGGGGAATTATGCGAAACACATGAGAAACGGTGCCATATGTCAAACCAGATTTCTTCCGGTTTCCTGCATTGGCCTCCACTGCCGGGTCATCGCTTTCCGCTTTGGTCAGCCGGATTTCCGCGCTTCTTTTTTCTTCGTCCATTTTTCACAGGCTGTCATCCACTAATTTGTGCGATGTTACCTCTTGACGGAGGCCATTTCATAACAGACGATATGCACATTAATTATTTTGGGTCTTCCCAAAAACGGTCAATGGGATATAATGGGAATTGAACAAAGCGGTCAACGGAGGGACAGT
>JALFGI010000322.1 GCA_022777455.1 Clostridiales bacterium
GTTCTTGATAAGGCTTGTATGCAGTTTTTTGGTTTTTGCAGGGCTATTATAGCGCTTCCTCTATAAATGTCAAGTATCCCCCGAAACTTTCCTCCATTGTTCACAAATCCGATATGGACTTTTCCTCCAACTGTGGTAAAATGAATACAAGTCAATATTTTAGGAGTTGAGTCCATTGAAGAATTTCCGCAGATCCTTTGAACGCTTCTGCCTTCGCAACCAGAACAAAGGCATTAAAAATCTGATGCTTTATATCTGCGGCGGCAACGCCGTGGTATACCTGCTGAGCATCATTGCCCAGAACTATTCCCTCTACTATATGCTGTGTTTCGATCGAACCCTGATCCTCCGGGGTCAGATATGGCGGCTGTTCACTTACCCGCTGACCATGCAGGCAGGCATGGGCGGCGGACTGAACATCCTCCTCGTGGCCCTCGTTCTCTTCTGCTATTACTCCCTGGGCACCGTGATGGAACGCCGGTGGGGCACCTTGAAATTCAATCTGTTCTATCTGTCCGGCGTGGTCATGATGGATATATTCTGCATGTTCTTCCCCAACTGCCGGGCGAGTGTGTCCTACCTGAATATGAGTCTGTTCCTCAGCTACGCCACTATGTTCCCTGATGCCACCTTCCTGCTTTATATGATCATTCCCATCAAAGCATGGCTCTTTGCCCTGATTGATCTGGTGCTGGTGGCCATTGGCATCTTCCAGAATCCCTTCCCCACCAATTTCTTTCCGATCATCGCTCTGGCCAACTATTTTCTCTTCTTCGGTTCGGACGTACTGAACCTGCTCCCCATGAAATGGCGGCTGAAGCTGCACAAGCTCTTCCACACGAAATCCTCCACCAGTGGGCCGAAGGTGATTCACTTCAAGGTTTCCAGTCAGCCGAAGCAGGAAAAGAAGGAATACAACCACCGCTGCACCGTCTGCGGGCGCACGGATGTGACCAATCCCGAGCTGGAGTTCCGCTACTGCTCCCGCTGCAAGGGATACTACTGCTACTGCCAGGATCACATCAACAATCACGCACACATCGAATAAAAATTACAGGGCACCTCTAAAAACTACCCTTTTGCAGGTTTTTAGAGGTCGCCTACAGACAGAGAGGTTTTCTGCGATGAAAAAATATATCATGGCTTTGGATTCCGGCACCACCTCCAACCGCTGCATTCTGTTCAATAAAAAGGGAGAAATCTGCTCTGTTGCACAGAAGGAATTCACCCAGATTTTCCCCCGGCCCGGTTGGGTGGAGCATGACGCAGAGGAGATTTTCGACACCGTGCTCTATGTTGCCCGCCAGGCGCTGGCGAACATCGGAGCCACAGCAGAAGACATTGCCGCCATCGGCATCACCAACCAGCGGGAGACCACCATCGTATGGAACCGACACACCGGTCAGCCCATCTGCAACGCCATTGTGTGGCAGTGCCGCCGCACCGCCGGGTTCTGCCAGGAACTGCAGGCGGAAGGCTTGACGGAAACCATCCGGCAGAAAACCGGTCTGGTGATCGATCCCTATTTCTCCGGCACCAAAATCCGTTGGATTCTGAAAAATGTCCCGGGTGCCATGGAGCAGGCGCAGCGAGGAGATTTGCTGTTCGGAACCGTAGAGACCTGGCTCATCTGGAAGCTCACCGGCGGGCGGGTGCATGTGACGGACTATTCCAATGCTTCCCGCACCATGCTGTTCAACATCCGCACCCTGTGCTGGGATGCGGAAATTCTGGCCCGGCTGGAGATTCCCGCTTCCATGCTGCCCACCCCCATGCCCTCCAGCTGCTGCTACGGTCAAACGGAACCGACATTCTTCGGCGGTCCCATCCCCATCTCCGGCGCGGCAGGTGACCAGCAGGCAGCTCTGTTCGGACAGGCCTGCTTCCAGCCCGGGGATTCCAAATGCACCTACGGTACCGGCGCTTTTCTGCTGATGAACACCGGCAGCGAACCCATTTTCTCAAACAACGGCCTGGTGACCACCATCGCCTGGGGGCTGGACGGCCAGGTGAGTTACGCCCTGGAGGGCTCCATCTTCGTGGCAGGAGCCGCCATCCAGTGGCTGCGGGACGAGCTGCGGATTATTGAATCCGCGGCAGATTCCGAGTACATGGCAAACAAGGTGCCGGATACCAACGGCTGCTACGTGGTTCCCGCCTTTACGGGACTGGGGGCACCCTATTGGGACGCCTACGCCCGGGGGGCCATTGTGGGCCTGACCCGGGGCGTGAACAAGTATCACATCGTCCGGGCCACCCTGGACTCCATCGCCTATCAGGTGGCCGATGTGCTGTCGGCCATGGAATCCGATGCGCTTATCCGTCTTTCCAACCTGAAGGTGGACGGCGGTGCCAGCGCCAACAATCTTCTGATGCAGACCCAGGCCAACATTACGGGGGCCCCTGTTTACCGTCCCGTGTGCGTGGAAACCACCGCCGCCGGCGCCGCCTATCTGGCAGGACTGGCTGTGGGCTACTGGAAGGATCAGAGCGAAATACAGCGCAACTGGTCGGTGGACCGTTCCTTCTCCCCGGAAATCACCCAGCAGGAGCGGGAAAAGAAAATCGCCGGCTGGCGGAAGGCCGTATCCTGCTGCGCCGGGTGGGAAAAAGAATAAAACGGCATGAATGCAAAGGTAAATTGGAATTTGGCGTACGTGAACTGACGCACCCCTTGGCTCCCCCTATGGGGGAGCTGTCTGCCCCATAGGGGCAGACTGAGAGGGCAATACATGGATTTCAGTTGCCATTGCCTTACTGCGGTACCCTCTCAGTCAGCCTGACGGCTGCCAGCTCTCCCAAAGGGAGAGTCAAGGGCGCTGCCGTATCTGCCCGCCAAATTACAACTTGCCGCTGGGCGGGCGAAAAATGTTTTGAGTCACCCGCCGTCTTTTGCGGCGGTCGGCGCATAGGATGTTCCATACATCTGAAATTTGAGGTGGTTGTATGGAACCTGTTGCAAGCCGAAATCAAATCACCCTCCGTGGGAGCCTGCGGGCGCTTCCGGAATTCTCCCATGAAAATCATGGAAAACGGTTTTACCGGTTTTTTCTGGAGGTGCCTCGGCTTTCCGGTGCCGTTGATACCCTGCCCGTGATTGCCGAGGAAACCATTCTGAACACCGTGGACCCCTCCGGCGGCGAAATGCTCACCGTCACCGGCCAGGTGCGCTCCCACAACCTCCGGGACAACGGGAAACGGCACCTGTCGGTTTTCGTCTTTGCCGCTTCCATAGCGGCGGAGGATGGGGATCCCATCAATACCGTACTGCTGGATGCCGTCGTCTGTCGGGAGCCCACCTACCGCCGAACCCCCCTGGGGCGGGAAATCTGCGATGTGATGCTGGCGGTACCCAGGGCTTTTCACCGGGCGGATTATCTGCCCTGTATCCTTTGGGGCAGAGTTGCCGCAGAAGCGGCCCAATGCACCGTGGGGGACCGGTTGATCATCAACGGACGTCTCCAAAGCCGCATCTATACCAAGCTGACAGACGAGGGTGCCCAGGAACGGACAACCTATGAGGTTTCCGCCCTGACCGCGGAGTTTCCCGGCCCGGAAGCGGAATAGCTGTCATTCAGGAAATATTCAAATTGTAATTTGGCGGGCTGATACGGTAGCACCTCCTTGGCTCTCCCTTTGGGAGAGCTGTCAGCCGAACAGGCTGACTGAGAGGGTGCCGCAGGAAAGAGCGCAACAGCTCTGTGTTGCCCTCTCAGTCTGCCCCTTAGGGGGCAGCCAGCTCCCCCATAGGGGCAATGTCATTAACTTAAGAAATCTCTCCAAAAGTGGTAGCAAATAGCACAAAATAGTCTCGTAAAGTTCATATAAACTGCCAATTGACTTTTCAAATTCGGCCCAAAAATCAAGATGACATCTTGTTTTGGAGGCGACGGAAATGGCTATTCCTTTTGAAAAGAATTTGGAAATTCTTCGACAGATGCTGTATAATGATTTATATAGTGTTGCGTTTAAGGAGAGATTTCGTATGAAAGACCGGG
>JALFGI010000342.1 GCA_022777455.1 Clostridiales bacterium
GCGTCGCCGTTCCTCATCCGACCCGGCTTACGCCGGGCCACCTTCCCCCCGGGGGAAGGTATTTCGCCGTTCCATTGATGCTTCAAACAACATCCTCACGGCCTGCTTATTAAAACCGATAGCCTAAATTACAATTTGTCAATGTGCTTACGAAAACCGATCACCTGAATACCTATTATGTTTTGTTTCCAGAGGATGTCAAGAACGGAGAAACGAGTATGCAGCACAGGAAAACCGCATTATTTTCCAGCCGGTGGGGCTTTATTCTTTCGGCGGTGGGCTCGGCAGTGGGTATGGCCAACGTCTGGGGCTTCTCCGCAAAAATGGGAGCCAACGGCGGCGGCGCCTTTCTGGTGGCGTATCTGCTCTTCGTGGCCCTGTTCAGTGTGGTGGGCCTGTCGGCGGAGTATGCCGTCGGCCGCCGGTCCCGCACCGGTACCCTGGGTTCCTACCGGATGGCCTGGGAATCCCGGAAGCTGGGAAAAGCCGGCGGTCTTCTGGGGTGGCTGCCCCTGGCAGGCTCCATGTGCATTGCCATCGGCTACGCGGTGATCATTGCCTATGTGCTGAAGGCGTTCTTCCAGTCCCTCACCGGCGAACTGATGCAGGTGGATACCGGGGTATGGTTCGCGGACCTTTCCTCCCGGGCGTATTCCGTAGTCCCCTTCCATATCCTTGTAGTGGTGGGCACCCTGCTGACGCTGATGCTGGGAGCCAAGAGCATCGAAAAGACCAACAAGGTCATGATGCCTGTATTCTTTCTCATTTTCATGATGCTGGCCCTCCGGGTGGCCTTTCTCCCCGGAGCCTGGGAAGGGTACAAATTCATGTTTTCCCCCGATTGGAGCAAGCTGGCAGACCCCATGGTGTGGATCTGGGCCATGGGCCAGGCGTTTTTCTCCCTGTCCGTTACCGGCAGCGGAATGATCGTGTACGGCGCCTATCTGGATGACCGGGAGGATGTGGTGCATGTGGCTGTGCGCACGGCCATCTGCGATACCGTTGCCGCTTTGGTTGCCTCCCTGGTGATCATCCCCGCCTGCTTTGCCTACGGTCTGGACGTGGGCGCAGGCCCTTCCCTTCTGTTCGTGACGCTGCCACGGATTTTGCAGGATGTGCCCTTCGGCAGACTTTTTGCCATGATTCTCTACACCGCAATGGTGTTCGCCGGCGTCAGCTCCCTGCAGAATATGTTTGAGGCGGTGGGGGAATCCTTGCAGCATCGCTTCCCCGGGCTCAGCCGCAGTCTGGTGCTGGTGCTGCTGTGTGTGGTGTGCCTGGGCTTCGGGCTGCACATGGAGCCCATCGACCAATGGGGACCGTGGATGGACATTGTATCCATCTACATCATTCCCATCGGCGCGACCCTGGGGGCCGTATCCTGGTTCTGGGTGATGAAAAAGGAGGCGCTTCTGGAGGAGATCAACAAGGGCGCGGCAAAGCCCCATGGCCGCCTTTGGTACCATGCCGGGCGCTACCTGTATGTTTTCTGCGCGCTGATCCTGTGCCTGGTGGCTCTTTTTATGAAAGTCGCGTTTTAGGATGCTCCCAATCATTCGGCCGTTGCCGAAAGGGACTGTTCTTTCCAATTCGTCGGATATTCCGTCGTGTTACATTTCCACCAGGGCCCTGAACCCCGTTGGGTTTCAGGGCCCTTTTTCTGTCCGTCCGGTTTCGGCCACCGGATCAACCCCGCCCGCTTCAACCGGGTTATCCATAGAATAGACAAGAAAACGAGGAATCCGGCAGGCGGGGATGGGAAAATTGTACACAAATTGAGGAACCTTTTCCTTGAATCCCAAAGAAATGTGATAAAGCAAAGTGAATCGTGATATAAAGCGACGAGAGAACCTGATAGAATACAAATAACAAAAAACGAAGCGGAGGGATCGAATGAACCAAAACAATATCTCTATCGGCGGAGCGCTGATCCGAAGGGTATCCAACGTCACCACGAAGCTTTTCGCGATCAATTTTTTCACCGCTCTGTGCTGCATTCCGGTGATCACCGCAGGTGCAGCGCTGACCGCCATGCACGACTGCGCGCTCAGCGTCGCGCGGAAGGAAGATGTGGCAGTTTGCCACCGGTTCTTCCGGGTCTTTCGGGAGAATTTCAAGCAGGCAACCTTATTATGGCTGCCCTTTCTCATGATTTTTGCCGCGGCACTGGCAGACCTGTTTGTTCTGCTGGTGGCACCGGAGGTGCTGCCGACCTGGATTGCGGTGGCTGCCGTTTCCGCTGCCGTCGTCGCCTTTATGATTTTCCAGTATGTCCTGCCCTTGCAGGCACATTTTGAAAACTCCGTCTCCGGCATCCTGCGTTCCGCCTGCATTCTCAGTGTCTCCTGTTTTCCGAAAACGGTGATCATGGTGCTGGTGTGGGCGGTGCCGGTGTACTGCTTCCTGAAGCTCACGGTGACCTGGCCGCTGGTGCTCATGTTCGGCTTTTCCCTGCCGGCTTTTGTGTGCGCAAAGCTGTACAGCGGCGTTTTCACCACCCTGGAAGAAAACGCCCGGGAATAATTTCTCTTTGTGCTTATCTTGATTCGGCAAGCGGGTAAATTGTTGTTTCGCGGGCTGATACGGCAGCGCCTCTTGGCTCTCCCTTTGGGAGAGCTGTCAGCCGAACAGGCTGACTGAGAGGGTACCGCAGTAAGGTAATGGCAAATGCATTGCCCTCTCAGGGGCGCCCCTTACGGGGCAGCCAGCTCCCCCAGAGGGGGAGCCAAGGGGGCGTCAGTTAAACTGCCCGCCAAATTACAATTCAGCGAGTTGCTGCGTTATCCCGATAAGCACATGATCCGTTTAAAATCCATCATCCGAAATCATTCAAACCGAAAGGAGAAAGAAGATATGAAGATTTATGTTTCCGCCTCCGCTCCGAGAAGCGGCTCCGGCACAAAGCAGCGCCCCTTCAAGACCATCAGCGAGGCGGCGAAGATCGCTCTGCCCGGCGATGAGGTCATCGTCGCTCCGGGCCTGTACCGGGAATATGTGGACCCCCGGAACGCCGGTACGGAAGAGCAGCGCATCACCTACCGCTCCGAGGAGCCGGGAAAGGCCATCATCTCCGGCGCCGAACCCGTGAAGAACTGGGAGCATTATCAGGGCGATGTGTGGGTTTGCAGAATCGGCAACGGCCTTTTCGGCAGCTACAACCCCTACACCACCGTGGTGACCGGCGACTGGTACTTTGCCCCCGATCCCGTGCACACCGGCGAAGTGTACCTCAACGGCCGGGCCATGTACGAGGTGCTCAGCCTGGAGGAGGTTCTGAATCCCGTTATCTTCCCCCTGTCCTGGGAAAAGGAGTTGTCCCTTTACAAGTGGTATACCCTGCAGGACGGCAATGAGACCCTGATCTATGCCAACTTCCGGGGCGCCAACCCCAACGAGGAGAACGTGGAGATCAACGTCCGCCGGAACTGCTTCCTGCCCTCCAAAGAGGGTGTGTCCTACATCACCCTATCCGGCTTTACCGTAAAGCAGGCCGCCACCCAGTGGGCTCCTCCCACGGCATACCAGGACGGCATGGTGGGCCCCCACTGGTCCAAGGGCTGGATCATCGAGGACTGCGAGATCTCCGATTCCAGATGCTCCGGCATCTCCCTGGGCAAATACCTCCAGCCGAACAACGACAACAAGTGGACCACCCGCTACACCAAGGACGGCACCCAGACCGAGCGTGACAACATCATGCAGGCCCAGGCAGAGGGCTGGACCAAGGAGCGGATCGGCTCCCACATCGTCCGCCGCTGCAACATCCACCACTGCGGCCAGACCGGCATCGTGGGCCATCTGGGCGGCGTGTTCTCCCTGATCGAAGACAACCACATCCACCACATCAACAACAAGCAGGATCTGGCCGGTGCCGAGATCGGCGGCATCAAGATGCACGCCGCCATCGACGTGGTGTTCCGCCGGAACCATTTCCACCACTGCACCAGAGGCATGTGGCTGGACTGGCAGGCCCAGGGCACCCGGGTAAGCCAGAACCTGTTCCACGACAACACGCCCCCGGAGGGTGTGGAGTGCCCTCCCATCCTGGGCATCGGCGAAGACATCTTCGTGGAAGTCTCCCACGGCCCCACTCTGCTGGACAATAACCTGCTGCTCTCCAAGTGCTCCGGCCGGATCAGCACCCAGGGCGTGGCCTTTGTCCACAACCTGATTGCCGGTTCCTTCACCTGGGTAGGCATGGGCACCGACAACAACGGCGACAAGCTGCCCACACCCCGCTACACCCCCTATCACTTCCCCCACCGCACAGAGGTGGCCGGTTTCATGACCTTCCTCCACGGCGACATGCGCTTCTACAACAACATCTTCGTGCAGCAGCAGATCCCGGAAGCCTACCATGCCCATGCCAGAAAATACAACGAAGAGGCAGGCTACAACTTTGTCTGCGGCACCTGCCCCTACGAGGATTACCCTTGCGCTGAGGAGTATTTCAGCAAATTCGGTCCCTGGAACATCGCCGATGAGCACGACAAGGACAAGTACTACAGCCATATGCCTGTGTACACCGGCGGCAACGTCTACTTTAACGGTGCCAAGCCCATGAGCCGGGAGCAGGATGCCCGGGTGGATACGGAGCACGAAGTGACCATCTCCGTGGAACTGGGAGAGGACGGCGTGAAGCTCCACACCAATCTCTACGATTTCCTGCCCCAGGGCGGCTGCCGCACCATTTCCACCCAGGTGCTTGGAATGGCCTTCGAGCCGGAGCAGCTTTATGAGAATCCCGATGGAAGCGAGATCATCTTCAACGAGGATTATTTCGGCGACCACCGCGGCGTCAGCCCTGTGTGCGGTCCCTTTGAAGGAAAGGCCCAGAGCCAGCGGAATCTGTTCCCCTGATCAGTCGTTTGATGTGGGGAAGGCCAGGCTCTCCCGGACGAAATCGTCCTTGCTGTAAGCCAGGCGATATTCCCGGGCAGTCATTCCCGTGACCTTTTTGAACTCCTTGCCCATGTGGCTTTGGGAGGCAAAGCCCAGGTTGAAGGCAATCTCCGCCAGAGAAAGGCCGGAGAATTCCAGCATAACCTTTGCCCGGTTGATCTTTTCATACATGATGAATTGCTTCAGCGACACTTTCTCCTGCTTCCGGAACAGGGATGACAGGTAGTTGGCATCCAGGCCGATGGCCTGGGCAATGTCCTGCACGGTGAGCTTTTCGTGCAGGTGTACGTAAATATAGTCCTTGCAGTGGGAGATATGCCGATTCTCAATGGTCGTCGTATCTCCCACCTTTTTGATCGGCAGATCATGGACCAGCTCGGCGTACCGGAGCTGTGCATTTCTGTAGATACGGACAATTTCATTGATATTCGCCTCTCCCTCTGCCATCAGGCAGGCATCCATCTTCTGAACGCTGACGTCACTGAGGTGATAGCTGAGTTCATAATGCAGCCCGCCTTCAATGGCCGCCCGGCTGGCCAGGGTGATGGTGACAATGCCCAAATACACCTCCTGCCGGACGGAATCCAGGGACAAGGTGCCGTATCGGCCGGGAAAACGCTCCGCCAAAATGCGCCGCAACCCTTCCACATCCCCCCGGCGAATG
>JALFGI010000003.1 GCA_022777455.1 Clostridiales bacterium
CAAAACGCCTTCCTCCAAGACCTTAATCAAATCTCTCTCCGGCGGCAACCAGCAGAAGGTGCTGATTGGACGCTGGCTGGCCAATGACCCGGATGTGCTGATTCTGGACGAGCCCACCCGAGGCATTGACGTGGGTGCCAAGTACGAGATTTACTGCATCATTGCGGATCTGGCCAAGGCCGGAAAGAGCATCATCATGATCAGCTCGGAAATGAGTGAGCTGATTGGCATGTCCGACCGCATCATGGTCATGTGCGACGGCCGTGTAACCGGCTTTGTGGATGGTAAGGATGCAACCCAGGAAAACATTATGGCCCTGGCCACACAGTTTGAGTGAGCAAGCGGAGGAATATGAAATGAAAGACAACAGATTACAGCAAAATCCCGGCACTGCCGTGGTGGAGGTGCAGAGCGCTTCCCCGGTGCGGCGCATCGCATACAAGGTCTGGGGACTGATTAAGGGCAACCCCATTGCCTTCCTTCTCATCATCGCGGCAATCGTTGTGGGCTGCATCGTGGACAACTTCTTCTCCTGGGCGAACCTGGCCAATCTTCTGAGCAACACGGCTGTCCGGTTCCTGATTGCCTTGGGCGTTTCCGGCTGCCTCATCACCAAGGGCACCGACCTGTCCGCAGGCCGCCAGGTGGGCTTGGCTGCCTGCCTTTCCGGCATTCTCTGCCAACGGGCGGACTACACCGGCCGTCTGTGGAAGAGCGTTCCTGAAATGAATATTTTCCTGGTGCTGCTCATTGTCATCGCCATCGGTTTTGTGGTTGGCTCCGTCAACGGCTTGATCATTGCCAAGCTGCGGGTGCCGCCCTTCATCGCCACGCTGGGCACCCAGACGATTATCTACGGCATCGCTCTGGTGATCACCGACGCGCAGCCCATCGGCGGCTTCCAAAAGATTTACACCCGGCTGATTACCGGAAGAATCGGCAATGTCCGGGGATTCCACATTCCCTACCTTGCCATCGTGGCGCTGGTGTTCGGTGTGCTGTTCTGGTTCATCTATAACAAGACCCGGCACGGCAAGTATATGTACGCCATTGGCGGCAACGAGGTGGCAGCAGAGGTCTCCGGTGTGAACACCACCAAGACTACCATCTCCATCTATATCACCGCAGGAGTGATGTATGCCATCGCTGGCTTCCTGCTGGCCGGTAAATCCGGCGGTTCCTCCGCCAGCATGGGCACGGGCTATGAGTTGGAAGCCATTGCCGGCTGTACCATCGGCGGCGTTTCCACCACCGGCGGCATCGGCACCGTGCCCGGCATCCTGGTGGGCGTGCTGGTGTTCGAGCTTCTGAAAATTATTCTGCAGTTCCTCAGCGTCAACCCCTACTACAACTACATCGTCCAGGGCCTGGTCATTGTCATTGCCGTTGCACTGGATATCCGGAAGTATCTGGCGAAGAAGTAATGACCGAGCAGGAGCTTTTGGAAAAAGAGGAAGCCCTAAGGCAAAAAGAGCAGGAGCTGGACCGGCGGGAGAAAAAGCTGGACGCTTTTTCCGCTGCCATGGATGCCAGAAAAAAAGCGCTCTACGGCAAGCTGCCCGTGACCTTGAAGCAGGTGGATACAATCCTGTACCTGGCTTTGGGAGCACTGGGAATCGTGTTGGTGCTGATCGTGCTGGAGGCTTTGGGCATCTTCAAAATTGGTGGATAACCCATTTGGAGGATGGCAGAAATGTCATCCTCCTTCGCAAATTCTGAAAGGATTTCCATGGAAAAGAATCAGACGAGAATTATCTTGCGGCTGCTGGGAGGCGGGTATCTGGTGTACCTGGCCTATGATTTAATCAAAACCAGCGAGGGCCAGGCAAAGTTTATCGCTGCTGCCGTCCTGTTCGGCCTGGTGGGCGGGGCACTGTTTATCCACTCCCTGCTGACCCTGGTGCGCAGCGACTATTTCCGGAATGATCCTCCCCCCGAAAACGGGGAAGAATCGGAAGAAGAATCCGAAGAGGAAGAATCCGAAGAGGAAGAATCCGAGGAAGCATAATCCATCCCACAGCCTCCCATTTTCGGGAGGCTGCGGTTTTTGGCTTGGCATATGCGATAGATAAACCGTAATTTGAAGCGCAGGGCGCTTCATCCCAATGCGTGCTCGGCTGGTGTGTCATCGATACACTCCTGGGTATAAATTGTGGTATGATTGCCACTGGCAATCATCAGGATTCTGATTCGCTGCGCGGAGCACCACGCTCGGTTCGTTTTTGCACGCCATATAGTGGCTGGGCAATGATTTTATTGCGCAGAAACGTTACCGGGCACCGCCCAGGAGTCCCGGATATCACACCAGCCCGGTGCGCCATTGTCCGCGGGCACTGCCCGCCAAATTACAATTTGCCGTTGTGATGGGAAGGTGCGCTGGTGCGGGATTGGCATTTTGCCGGGAAACAAGCCTGTATTATGACAAAAAATTCCGGTGATTATTAACAAAAATATTGCTTTTCTTTTGGTGATGTGGTATATTCTATTGTTGGAAATAAGTTAATCCGATGCAGAAAAAGGAGAGCAATTTATGGCATCTCAGGATAAAATCAGAAACATT
>JALFGI010000053.1 GCA_022777455.1 Clostridiales bacterium
ATAAGCAGGGATACAATGCTTACGAAGCAATCAAAAATGCAATTTCAGGTCAGGCAGATTTCATCTTTGAATAGGGGGGCTTTTGAATAGTTACTCTTGATGATATATAATAAAATTGATACACTTGATCATATAGAAAAAGCTTTGAAAAAAGACGAAAAAGGACAAATTATATGAATAAAAAAATTGTAATTGCATTTATAATGGTTATAGGTATTTTGAGTGCCTGTGGGAAAGAAACCACGACAGAAGTACCAGAGGCCATCTTAACGGAACAGGAAAAACCACATTGCTTAAGATCCTGAACCAGGTGATTCCTGCCGATTCCGGCAAGTTTACCCTTGGTTCCAAGGTACAGATCGGTTACTATGACCAGGAACATCATGTACTCCATATGGAAAAAACAGTATTCCAGGAAATCTCCGATACCTATCCTACTCTTACAGAAACACAGATCCGCAATATGCTGGCAGCCTTTCTGTTCACAGGGGATGATGTATTTAAGGTGATTTCCTCTCTTTCCGGTGGAGAGAGAGGCCGTGTTTCCCTTGCAAAGCTGATGCTCTCAGAAGCCAATTTTCTGATCCTGGACGAGCCTACCAATCATCTGGATATCAAATACCAGCTCCAGCTGATGGATTTGGTGAAGGGCTTGGGGCGAACGGTGATTACGGCAGTCCATGATTTGAACATTGCGGCAATGTACTGTGACCGGCTGTATGCCCTGAAGGATGGAAAAATTGTGGGGCAGGGCACGCCCAGAGAGCTGCTGACGCCCCAGCTGATTCGGAAGGTCTACGAGGTGGACGCCGAGGTTTATGAGGACAGCTACGGTATCCTGCGGGTGCTTTATTACCCCGACAGAGCAAGAAAGGAAACAGAGCAATGAAGAAAATTGCCATTCTGGCCTGTTTGAAGGCCAACGATGTGTGCGCCGGAGTGGCTTGTCTGGATGCGCTGGAGCAGCGGCGGGCCTATTTCCGGGAATATGCCGGTGAGCAGGTTCAGCTGTGTGCATTTCTCCGGTGCAGTCAATGCGGCGCAGACCTCCAGGACGATCCGGGAATGATGGAAAAGCTGGAGCGGATCGTCAGCTGCGGCGTGGAAACTGCCCACATCGGAATCTGCGCCTCCCACCGGGACGGCACCCACTGTCCCCATATGCAAAGGTCTGCGGATTTGCTGGAAGAAAAGGGCATCCGCGTTGTATGGGGAACCCATTGAACTGGATTTGTAAAGAAACCCATCACAGAAAACACGCCGCACCTCCTCAAGAGTGTGCGGCGTGTTTCCAGCTAGGGAAATCATACCAGAATGATTGGGCAGCATTCCGAAATGACAAAAGGAAAGGAGTACCGATGCTTCCGGCAGCTGTTCCAACACAGATACAAGAAGAAAAATCTGTCACCTGTCAGAAGCATCGGTAAAGGGGGTATTTCCTATGTGCCTTTATTATACAATATCGTTGAGAAAAAGGGAAATAGAAAACATTTATGGCACTCTTTCCTGTTTGGCATGGGTAGGAGAGAATAATTTGAAATAGTTTTGCAATCTGATTACGGCATGGAGCATAGCATGGGGTTCCCTGGGTATTCGGCTGGATTCACATTGCCAGTGCTGCCCGGCCATAGGAATCCGCAACCAGGATCGCATTGTAGACGCGCTCGGCGTCCACCTGGAAGGGGAGGTTGTGCATGGTATCGTTTACAGCGCAGGCTGCCTCGGCAACGGGCATCAGGTGCTCCCGGCTGTCATCGGTGATACCCAGCTCCTTCAGCGTAACCGGCAACCCGACAGCGGTCATCCAGTTCAGCATAACACACAATTCCTCCTCGGGAATCTGCTCCAAAACCAGCTGGGTGAGGGTACCGAAGTTGACCTTTTCGCCGTGCTGCATGTGGTGGCATTCCTCCAGGACAGTCAGGCCGTTGTGGATGGCATGGGCACCCGCCAGACCGCCGGACTCAAAACCAATGCCGGACAGCAGCGTATTGGCCTCAATGACCCGCTCTACGGCAGGGGTGCAGGTGTGGGTTTCCAATGCGGATTTCGCCAGCAGACCGTCATTCATCAGCGTGTCAAAGCACAGCTTTGCAATGCCCAAGGCCGCAACGCTGACCTTGCCGCCTGCACAGGTGCTGGCACCGGAAAGGCAGCAGGCTCTTGCCTCAAAGTAGGTGGCCATGGCATCGCCCATGCCGGAAACTGTCAGCCGGACAGGGCTGTCGGCAATGATCTGGGTGTCCATTATGACCAGATTGGGATTGGAGGGCAGGAACAGATACTCCTGGAATACGCCCTCATCGGTATAAATGACGGAAAGTGCGGAGCAGGGAGCGTCAGTGGAGGCGATGGTGGGGCAGATGATGACCGGAGCTCCCACATGGTAGGCCACAGCCTTTGCGGTGTCGAAAATCTTGCCGCCGCC
>JALFGI010000234.1 GCA_022777455.1 Clostridiales bacterium
GAGTTAGTCTGTGTTTATATGTTCTATATTTCACTATCGGCAGCCGATATCGTGACTGCTTTATAGTGATGTCTTCATGATTGTTGAAAACATTTGTTGTCAAGGTTCAATTCCTGGCTACGGATTTTATTTTCGTAGCAAGGTTCAACGTTAATTGAGTTTCACTGATTCAGGTTAGAATTAACCGGAGAGCAGGTAGAGACACTCGCGGTTGACCCGGTATTGGGTGATTATTTGTTCCCGGAGGATATGCCGGGATATATCGGTGCGGCTTATAATTTTAGCGTAGAAGGTGACTTTGATACGGCGAGGATTTCGTTTGAGTTTGATCCGACCTTGTTACCGGAGGGAGCAAAGCCAATCATTTATTATTTTAATGAGACCGAGCAGGAATTGGAGGCACAGGAAACAACGATAGAAGGGAATGTTGCATCTACGGTAGTAGAGCACTTTTCGACATATATACTTGTTGAGAGTACAGGATATAATGAAGCGTTTGAATGTACGGATACTTGGAATGATACAGGGAAATATGATTCGGTAGAGATTGTTTTTGTAGTGGATGATTCGGGAAGTATGGTTTCCAATGACCCTAATTATACAAGATTAGGAGTGGCGTGTGATTTGATTTCGGCTCTTCCAGAGAAAAGTAAGATAGGAGTTGTATGGTTTGCATCATCAGTTAGATTGTTGACATCTGAGCTGATAACAGATAAATTTGCTGCCAAGCAATTATTATCTCCACGCGAATTTAAGTCGTCCGGTGGAACCTATATGTATAGCGCAATAAACAAAGCGTTTGACTTGTTTGCTGCTACAGATGAGACAACACTTAGAGTGATGGTTGTGTTAAGTGATGGTAGTACAAGCGATACCGGACAGCATACAAATTGTGTTTTGAAAGCACAAGAAAAAGGAATTAAAATATATACGGTAGGTCTTGGAAATAGTACATCATATTTTAATAATTATATGCGCCCTTTAGCGGAACGAACAGGAGAATGTATTGACAGAAGACTTAGCTCTGACCCGTTTACCCGCGAGTACTATGACGGAGAAGGGAAATTACATGGGAGAATCTATGTAGGACAGGACACGAAGGAAGAACTTGATTGGAATGTAAAGTGGTATGGAAGCATGGGACGCGATGAAAAAGGGCATATCTCGGAAGCGGAGTCGATACCGTATTCGGAGGAGCCGGATTTTTTGGAAAAGTTTGAGAAGAAGAATGCTATTGTCATATGCTGTGACCGTGGAAATTTAAGCGCAAAGGTCACCCTGCGCATGCGAAAGGCTGGATATCCGGCCTACAGTCTAGCCGGAGGCTGTGAAGGATACAAGCGTTTTCAAAAATAGAGTTTCTTTTTTTGACTGAGTATGATAAGATGGTACAAAAGCATCATGATGATACGGTCAGAAAGGACAAAGGAATGGCAGATTTGTCTGAGTTTCTGACTCCGTGTCACTTTGGCACGGAGTCTGTTTTGAAAAAGGAGATTACAGACTTAGGGTATGAGATAAAGGCAGTAGAGGACGGAAAGGTAAGCTTTTTGGGGAACGAGACCGCAATTCCGCGGGCAAATATTTTCCTGCGCACCACGGAGCGTGTGCTTTTGGTGGTAGTTCGGTTTAAGGCAACCTCTTTTGAGGAGTTGTTCGAAAAGACCAAGGCGCTTCCTTGGGAGCGGTATATCCCGGAAAACGGTAAGTTCTGGGTGACGAAGGCGAACTCCGTAAAGAGTAAGCTGTTCAGCCCGTCGGATATCCAGCGTATTATGAAAAAAGCCATGGTAGAGCGCATGAAGCAAAGCTACAAGAAGGAATGGTTCCCGGAGGACGGAGCACCGTTCCTGATTCGTGTGTCTATCATGAAGGACGAGGTGACAGTGGGACTGGACACCTCCGGTGAGTCCCTGCATAAGAGAGGCTATCGTAAGCTCAGCTCCAAGGCGCCGATTACGGAGACCTTGGCAGCGGCGCTGATTTTGTTGACACCGTGGAGAGAAGACCGAATTTTAGTAGATCCGTTCTGCGGCAGCGGTACCATCCCGATTGAGGCGGCCATGATCGGGGCAAATATCGCACCGGGCATGAATCGTGAGTTTTGTCCGAGGATTGGACGCATCTTGTGCCGAAGAAGCTTTGGTACGATGCGATAAATGAGGCAGAGGATTTGATTAAGCGGGATGTGTCTATGCAGATTCAGGGCTATGACATTGACGGCGATATGATAAAGGCGGCACGCCAGAACGCGGAGGATGCGGGAGTGCTGGATTATATTCATTTCCAGCGGCGTCCGGTGAGTCAGTTAAGCCATGCGAAAAAGTACGGTTTTGTCATTACGAACCCGCCGTACGGCGAGCGTCTGGAGGAGAAAAGGGCTCTGCCTGGCCTGTATCAGGAGTTCGGAAAGGCCTTTGCGGGATTAGATAGCTGGTCCTGTTACATGATTACCTCCTACGAGGAGGTCCAGAAGTATTTCGGTCGTCAGGCGGACAAGAACCGCAAGATTTACAACGGTATGTTAAAGACCTATTTCTATCAGTTTATGGGACTGCGCCCGCCGAAGAAAAAGCCGGAGCAGTAGGACTAATTAAAAGAGGATTTAGTTATGGAACAGAGTAAAAAACGCCGGCTCAATTTCGGTATGGCCGGTGTGATTTGGGCGCTGGCATGGCCTACCATGTTAGAGCAGCTCATGCAGACTGCCGTGCAATATATCGACACTGCTATGGTAGGTAGTCTGGGAACCCAGGCTACGGCAGCGGTAGGCGCCACCACCACGTTGAACTGGCTGGTGGGTAGTACCATCTCTGCAGTGGGCGTGGGATTTTTGGCGTTTATTGCAAAGGCGCTGGGAGCCGGAGAAAAAGACTCTGCTAAGCGGGCCGCTTCTCAGGCGGTGCTTTCCGTGCTGGCGGTAGGTATCGTGGTTACGGTGATAACGGTAGGCTTGTCCGGACAGATTCCGAAATGGATGCAAGTGGATGAAGGAATCCGGGATTTGGCAGGACAGTATTTCCTGATTTTATATTTGCCGATGTTATTCCGGACAGCCAGTACCATTTTCGGTACGGTGCTCCGGGCGGCGGGAGATACGAAATCACCGATGAAAATCGGTGTGGTGGTGAATCTTGTCAATGTGGTATTGAACTTTTTACTGATTTATCCCACCAGAGAGCTTACGGTATTTTCCTTTACATTTACCATGTGGGGCGCGGACCTTGGCGTGATCGGTGCGGCGGTGGCCAGTGCCATTGCTTATATCGTAGGAGGTATATTAATTACGATTGTACTTTGGCGGCACCCGTCGGTGTCTCCGAAGGGACAGTCCTTAAAGCCGGATATGAAGATTATAAAGCCTTGTCTGCGGGTGGCCATGCCGAATATGCTGCAGCGCTTCGGGACATCCCTGGGCTATGTGGCATTTGCGTCTATGATAAACGCTTTGGGGGATGTGTCCACGGCGGCACATACCATTGCCAATACGGTGGAATCCGCCTTTTACATTCCGGGCTACGGTATGCAAACGGCGGCAGCAACCTTGGCGGGCAATGCCTATGGAGCCAACGATGAAAAGCGCCTGAAAGAGCTGGCACGGATGTTCTTCCCGATTGAAATTGCTTTAATGATATTCTCGGGAGCTGCGTTATTCTTTGCGGCACCGGCGCTGGTAAGTATCTTTTCTGATTCGGAGGAGGTCATTCGCCTCGGAATCACAGTGCTTCGGATGGTGGCGGTATCGGAACCGTTCTTCGGCTTCTCCATTATTATGGAGGGCATGATGCAGGGCGTGGGCGAGACGAAGCGGCCGTTTGTATACAACATCGTCGGCATGTGGCTGGTGCGCATCGTAGGAACCTTTATTTGTACGAGCTTCTTTGATTTGGGGCTGGTGGCAGCCTGGGCGTGCATGATTGCGCACAATCTGTTCCTGTTTGTGCTGTTTTTGATTTGCTATGCAAAGGGACGGTGGAATCCGTTCCGGAAGGTACGGGAAGCGTAAGGATGGATGGAATGCTTTACGGAAGTGTTGCCGGGAACTAAATATAA
>JALFGI010000139.1 GCA_022777455.1 Clostridiales bacterium
ATTTTTCTTCAATTCCTGTTTTAACACACTCGAATTCATATAGCCTCCAAAATCAACCAAGATTATTAGGTTTATTATCAATACAAGGCTATTAGAGAGTATTAGAGAGTATTAGAGAGTATTAGAATCGCTACGGAATCATCATTGTAAATGATATAGACTCTGCAGGTGATCA
The DNA here is from genome assembly GCA_022777455.1 of Clostridiales bacterium. Next base: position 176 of record JALFGI010000139.1, read on the forward strand.
TCAGTTTAATAAATTAAATTTAAGATAATACTAACAAAATCGATTCTTGTCAAGTAATTTTCTGAAAATAGATAAAAAAAGTTGTCTATTTTCTGGAAACCATCTTAACTACCAATCGTCATCATCGTCATCCCAATCGTCATCGTCGTCATCATCATAATCGTCGTCATCATCGTCGTCGCTGACTGGAAGATCCAAAGAATCAAACGGTACAGTGTAGTATTCCAGATCCGATGTGTTGCCGGCATATAGATTGACCACATCATCATAGGCAACCACCGCCACGTCCTTGAATGCTTTCACAGGAGGATGAAAATGCGAAAAGAACCATTCCACTAAATCCCTTGGTGGATCAACAATAAAGCCGTCATTCGGACAACGCAAAAAAGGCAACCCGGTGATTAAAACCGTAAACCTGTCATTGAACCCCTCTTTCAAATCCGTGACCATGGGTGTCCCGCAATGCACACAACGCATCATACATCATTCTCCGGTAAAAATTATATTTTCATGTTCAAGCTTTGACAGCACTAGCGAAAGAACTCAGAATTCGTCTGTATCATCAGCCTGTAGAAGTGCTCCTTGTCCTGCTGGGTGCAGACTCGCTCAAAGTGGGTCCCCTCATCAGTGGAGCCAACGTCACACTGAATCAATTCCTCAAAGAAAGCCGTCCTGCAGCCTCCACCGCAAATATATTTCAGCTCACACTCCCTGCATGGCATCAGATTGTCCACATCAGCCAAGCGACGAGCCTTTTCTCTCAGCTCCAATATCTTGGCAAAACCATCCTTCCTGATGTTTGCCACAGGGTGAGTGTAGACAAGCTCTGAACAAAACGCCACGTCTCCCGTTGACGAGATATAGGGATTTCCATACGCACATAAATTCATCCGATTTGACAACTTGTTAAAATCAATGAATTTCTTCTCCTCTGTCATCTCTCCATAACACAAAGGGTAGATTATTTCCGTGACTATCTTCTCATATTTTTTGTTTTCTTCTTTGGAAACAGAGATTTCTCTCCCAGCCAATAAATTCGTACTGAACAATAAGGTGAAATTATCTTGTCCGTACTTTTCCAGCAAACTGCGGCCAAAGGCTCCAAATTTTTGAGCCTTTTGTTCAAGCTCCTCATCATACAATGGAGTTATCGCCACCGAGACCTTCGTGCCCTTGGCAAAAAAACCGTCCACGGCATCCAATGCCTTCTGAAAATTCCCTCTTCCCCGAATTCTTGCATTTTCCTCTTCATCATATCCGTCTATACTAATCTGAACCGAGTCTACAAGAGGCGCAACAGTAGCAATCAATTCCGGTGTCCAGAGCGTCCCGTTTGTCATCAGCTTGATCTTATATTCCAATCGAGAGGCCTCCTGCACTATTTGGATAATATCAGGGCGCATACAAATCTCTCCACCAGAAAAACAAACAGTCTTTCCCCCATATTTCTTGTATTCCGCCAATATCGTCTTTATTTCATGAAATGAAAGCTCACCCTCCTTTTTTTTTCCAGCATACATATAGCAATGAGGGCATTGCATATTGCATTCTGAGGTGAGGTAGATAAAAATGCTTGGCTGATCGCCTCCGAGAGGCTTGATATTTGCCGCTTCAAATCTCTTTGCCTCAAGCTGCGTTACAACTGCAACAGCATCCTTCTTTTCACCGGAAAACACCTCCAAGGCTTCCCCTAACGAATATGATTGCAACAATTCAAAGAACTGGAGTTGTTGTTCATTTTCCAGAACAATCCAGTTTGCATATTCCCGTGCAACAACGAGATACACCCCATCACAAGACCTTACCGAGATATTCTCAGGAACATTATATCGTTTGCATAGGTCTATTTCTTTTCGTACTTTCAGCTTATCCACACCCAACCCCTTGTAAACAAAGAGCAGCCTGAGATTATACTTAACCCCAGACTGCCCTGCTAAATTGTACCAACTCAACTAACAATCACTGCTGGCACGGGCATGATCCCAGCAAGTTGCATAACATCTCGGTCCCCCCATCTCGTGGATTGCTGCATCCTGCTCTGTGACTTCATATTCAATTGTCATCTTCTCACCTCCTTAAAACGAGTCAACACATCTCTCTTGAGACACCATGAATAACTATCTCTTGCCATTTAGGAAGGATAATCCAGCAACTATGGCCGTTCCAATAGCTCCGCCCACTTTCAACGCATCCTTCACCTGCTGGTAAGGCACGTCAACAATAACCCCTCTCTTCTCCCTATCCACCTCAATAAATGGCCGGGATGAGGACTCAGTGTAGTGACCACGATTCTGGTCATAAAATTGATAACCCATTTTCACTCCTCCAATACATTCAAATAGAATTATGATTATCATTCTAATCGATGTTTGTGCATTTGTCAATCTAACAGTTAAAATTAAGACATACTTTTAGAATGGATTGTTGAGATGACTGGTTCTGATATTCGGAAATTGCTTTCCCAAAACATCAAGTATTTTCGTGAGATACGGCGATTATCCCAAGCTGACTTGGCTTACGAGGCCAACATTTCAATTCCGTTTCTCAGCGACATAGAGCGGGGAAACAAATGGCCTCATCCTGATACCTTAGCAAGTATCGCCACCACATTGCAAGTGGAGCCCGCAGACCTTTTTATGGCTGAATATACAATTGGTGGAGAAACAGGGGCTCTGATAGGTCGAATCGGGCGCGACTTGTTGTTAGCTCACCAGCAAGCGACTGAGAGGGTTCTTCATCGTTACATTACATTGAATCAGGATTAAACCTGCCACAAATCTTTCAGCCCTTGACCAGAAGCTCCAAGCATTTTATCATTTTACAGGAGGTCATTCTCTTGAAGAAATTGCCGATGTATCTGGTCTTACCATGTATCAAGTGCAATCATTGATATCAGATTTGGAGCAACTGTGAAAGAAATTCCCATCATCTACGAAAATAACGAAATCCTTATTGTGAACAAGAGAGCCGGCTTGGCGGTGCAGGGGGGAGAAGGGGTTAAAAATCCCTTGGATTCCCTGCTTAGTGAACAGCTTGGAGCCAAGGTCTATCCGGTGCATCGGCTAGACAAGGAGACCTCTGGCCTTTTGGTGGTGGCAAAAACCTCTGCTGCCGCTCATTTGTGGACAGGTATTATTGCTTCTGGTCAGGTGAAAAAAGAATATCAGGCTCTGTGCTTTGGGCTGGTGCAGGGATTAAAATCAAACTCCGCCCTGGGAAAAACTGGACGTCTAACTCAGCGAGTTCAGGTGGCGGGAGCAGGCAAGACGGCTGAAACCTTTTATCAGGTGGCAGGAATTTTTCCCACAGCAGAAATTGCTGCCATGGCAGAACAGGTGGCGGACTTGGGAAATAACCCCTTGTTCTCACTGCTGAACCTTACCCTCGGCACTGGTCGCACCCACCAAATCCGTATCCACCTTGCCCAATCTGGCTGCCCCATTCTGGCGGACGACAAGCACGGCAACTTCAAAGTGAACAAGCTGATAAAAAAAGCAGTGGGCATAAGGACCTTGCAGTTAGCAGCCACTCGTCTCACCATTCCGCTGGAGGGCAGGGCCACCACCTTCCAGATACCCCTGCCACCCCACATGGAAGAAGCCCTGGCAGTTTTGAGTAATCAATCCCTGTCCTGTCAGTAAGTTTTTCTTTTGTAAATCTTAGCTATGGCTTGAAAAATAATGTGACACCTGAGACAAAGCCTTTTTGTTGGCTGCAGGATTTTTTTCTAGCATGGAGATAAAGTCCTCCGCTTCTATGCGAATCACCTGTACCTGGGTTTCTGCCATGGCAGATTCTTCTCGGCTTCTTCCCAAAATGCAGGGGAGCTCCCCAAAGAAATCCCCAGGATGACATTGCAGGATGTGGTGATTTCCAGTAATTTGAACTTGTCCTTGGGCAAGGAAATAGACCCATTCCCCCTGATCTCCCTCCTGATAAATCATTTCCCCACTTTTGTAGTCCGTGGCAGCAGCCATTCTCAGAATAAAATAATCTGGGTCAATAAAGAGTAGTCTCCGTAGTACCAGATGTAGCTGTGTTTCGTCCCGGCCAGGTAGCAGATACAACTCACCCAACAGCAGCTGGTCAAAGAACTGATGCACAAAAAGGGCCTGGGCAAAAAACAGGAACAGGATAAAGAACACAAAAACCTTCAGCAACAGAATGATGATGCTACTCATGACACCATAAATCATATTGTAGGTGGTGGTGTTTCGAAGCATGGTGGAGAAAAAGCTGAAGGCAAAGAAGGTCACGGTACAGGCTGCCGCTGCCAGAATGCAGTGCTTCCATCGGGGCCTTGTTCTGGTGGCCACCTTGAAGCAAATGGTGACAAAGCCAAACATTAAGGTGGCAGGCAGAAATCGTACCAGTCGGTTGCTCTGGGCAATAATCACTGGAGGAATCAGCTCCTGCAAAAAGCTTGTTTCCAACAGGGTTCTTCCAGAGGTCAGTACAAAGATAGTCAAGGCAATCACCACCACCAGCAACACCTCCCCTGCCACTATAATCAGCTGTGACACTAGGGGCCGCACCACCAGCTCCTTGTGAAAGATGCAACCAATTCCCTTCATGGTGGAATTAAACAGTCGACGGGCCATCCAGAAGATAAAAACTCCCACAACGATATTGAATATAATCCCCCCCTGAAAATCCAGCACTGAATTCACCAGATGGGAAACATCAAGGATTTGGGAAAGTTCCGTGTCAAACTGGTAGAGATTATTCAGCACCGAGGGGCTTGCCTTCAGGACTCGAATCAAAATCACGGCGCACATAATCACTACAGGCAACAGGGAAAACAAAAAGCTAAAGGCACAGGCAGAGGCATAGGTTATTAAATCATTTTGGATAAAGAAGTTACCAGTGAGAAATGTTTCCTGCACAAAGGTTCTCAGTGTGTATCGCTTGGTTTTAGATGAGGATGGATTCTGCTGCTCCATACTTCCACTATATCCCAAATTCAGGGGAAAGGCTAGAAGAATAATTCTAGCCAAAAAAAATTGACTTCTAGCCAGTATTATGATAGAATAAGGCTATGGTTAGGACTTCTATCTATGAGGCTCGCAATTCTCTTTCCGCTCTGATTAAACAGGCTGAATCAGGAAATCTGGTGGAATTAACTCGTCACGATAAACCTGTGGCGGTGCTCCTTGGTTATGAGGAGTATTTGAAAAATTATCAAGATCACCAATGGTTCCAAAATCTCAGAAAAAACTTCCTTGAAGAAGTTTTTAGCTTACCGAAAGAATCTTTGGGTGGAACGCTAGATTCCTGCAATCAGGAAGAAGAGGGCTTGCCCTTTGTTCGTTCAAATGGAGGGCCTGATGCAAGGAAATCTCAATTACAATGGAGTTTTTTAGAGGAAATATGAAACCTTTGTATTTATTGGACACAAATGTGATTTCTGAATTATTCAAACCCCATCCCAACGAGCATCTTCTTGAATATTTTCAGCAACGGATAGGATTATGCGTCCTTTGTGCCATCTCTCGTCAAGAGTTAGTATATGGTATGGAGCATCTTCCAGTGGGTAAGCGAAGGGATTGTATTTACCGTACCTTGGAAGAGCTTTTTTCTCGGATGGATGTCTTGCCCTACGATTCCTTTGCCTCTCGAATTTGTGGGGAACTTTTGGCTCGTTGCGAAAAACGGGGATTTGTTGCTCCTTATGCTGACACCCAGATTGCATCCATAGCTATATCTAACAACATGGTTCTCGTAACCCATAACCTTAAGGATTTTCTTCCTTTAGCTGAAAATTCCTTGCTGAAGGTGGAGGATTGGTGGGGATAGGCTCCTTGGAAGAAGTGTAGTTTTTTGCTACAATCCCCAATATTTTGCTGATGTGTGATAAAGAAGTAATAGAAGTGTAAAAAATTTTGCCGTTCCTATCCGGCACTTGCGCATTGTGTCGGATAGGTCAGGCGGTTATTCGGGCAAGTCCACCTTGCCAACAAAAGAATAATAAATCTCAATGTCCTGTCTGCGGGTCTTGTTCTCGTCATAGCTGCACTCATGCACAACGATTTTCTCTACAAACTCCCGCAGCAGAGTAGGGGTAAGTTCTTCAAAGCTGGTATGCCGCCGGACAACATTCATAAACTTTTCTGCGTTTACGGTGGCTTCCTGTGCTTTGGAAAGCTCCGCTTGGATAGCGGCGGCTCTTTCTTTCAGTTCCCGTTGCTCTGCTTCATAGTCTGCCGACAGCTCTGTGAAACGCTCGTCTGATATGCGCCCGGTCACGCTGTCCTCATACAGCCGCTTGAAGATAGCGGATAACTCGGCTATGCGTTTCTCGGCGGCTTCCAGTTCCTTTTTCTTGGCGGCGTTCCTGCGCTTGCCCCCGTCCTCGTTCTGCTCAATCAAGAGCTTCATAAACCGGGCTTCGTGCTTTGCCGCATAGCTGGTCACTTTCCGCAGATTGGAGAGTACACCAGCAGTCAAAAGGTCGGTACGGATAAAGTGCGCCGTACAATCATGAGTGCGCTTTTTGTAGTTGCCGCAGATATAACAGTCCTGCTTGCGCTTGTCCGTCTGGTATCACTGCTGATACATGACGCTGCCGCAGTCTGCACAGAACAGTATGCCGGAGAACAAGCCCACTTCATCATAGCGGTTGGGGCGTTTGCGCTGTTTGCGAAGCTCCTGCACTCGTTCCCATGTTTGGGTGTCTATGATAGGCTCGTGGTGGTTTTCAAAGATTGCCTGCTTATCCTCGTCATTGTAAATGATTTTGCTGCACTTATAGGATTGCGTGGTAGTCTTGAAGTTTACCAGACAGCCCGTGTATTCCCGGTTTTCAAGGATATGCACAACGGTATTGGTCGCCCACTTGCACTCATAGCCGGGGTGGTAGCGGTGGGTGTGTCCCGTCCTGCGGTATTCCAGCGTTCCCGGCGTGGGGATTTGCTGCTCTGTGAGCATACGGGCTATCTTGGTCGGACCGTTCCCGGCAAGGCAGAGGTTGTATATCTGCTTGACTACGGGTGCGGCTTCCTCGTCAATAATGAAATTTTCGTCCTCGTCCATGAGGTAGCCATACACAGGCTTGCTTGTGATGGGCTTGCCACTCATGCCTTTTGAGCGTTTTACCGCCCGTATTTTCTTGCTCGTATCTCTCACCAGCCATTCGTTAAAGATATTCCGCAGCGGGGCAAAGTCATTGTCGCCCTGTGCGCTGTCCACTCCGTCATTGATAGCGATGAAGCGGACACCTTTCTGTGGGAAAATCATTTCCGTGTACATTCCCACTTGCAGGTAGTTTCGCCCTAACCTCGACATATCCTTTACGATGACTGTCCCGACTTTTCCGGCTTCAATGTCCGCAAGCATGGCTTGAAAACCGGGTCTTTGAAAGTTCGCACCAGAATAACCGTCGTCCGTGTACCAGCGCAGATTGGAAAAGCCGTTCTGCTTTGCGTAGGTTTCAAGGATACGCTTCTGATTAGAAATGGAATTGCTTTCGCCTTGCAGCTCGTCCTCATGGGAAAGTCTTGGGTAAAGGGCGGTAATTGGTTGTTGGTTGGTCTGTCTTAACATAAAATCCTCCGTTTCCGACAGCCAGCCTCACTATTCCGTACTTTGATTGTACCACATGGGGCGGCTGTCTGTATAGCGGTTTCTGCTTCTTTACCGCCTGTCAAAATGACAATTTTTTACTGTGCGGCTTCTCGCTGCTAAAAAGATAGAAAAGTTCATAACTCTGTGATATACTTACCGTAAATACACATCAGACATTGCAGGAGAGAAAATGAAAACTATATTACTTCATGGATTAGGGCAAACATCATCAAGCTGGAACAATACGATTAACACTATGGGGAAAAGTGCGGACATTTTATGCCCGAACCTTTTTGATTGGTTTGAAGATAAAGAGGTCTGCTATCAAGTTTTATATCTTGCTTTTTCCGAATACTGTAAGCAATTTTCAGAACCGGTCAATATCTGTGGGCTATCTTTAGGCGGTATTCTCGCATTGCAATATGGGATTGAAAATCCAGATAAAATAAACTCTTTGGCGTTGGTTGCGACACAATATACAATGCCGAAAAAACTCTTGCAATTTCAAAATATGCTCTTTCGGTTTATGCCTAAAAGAACATTTGAAAGCATGGGACTTGGTAAAACGGATTTTATCAATCTGTCAAAATCCATGATAAACTTGGATTTCCAAAAAGAATTGAAGTGTATCAATAGCCCTGTAATGGTTATCTGCGGGGAGAAAGATACAGCAAATAAACAGGCTTCTTTACAGCTTCAATCGCAGTTACCGCAAGCCGAATTATTAGTGATTAAAAATTCTGGACATGAAGTAAACATAGACGCTCCCGAAGATTTGGGGAAAGCACTCTCAGCATTTTTCAACCTATAATTTCTCTGCCAGCGGTCACGCCAAAAGCGTGACCGCTTTTCAGTATCATGTTAAATCGCTGTTTTTTGTGTAGCAGCTTCCGCTTCCAGCACTTTCATCTTCTTGTCGGCTGCGGTGTCGGTTGCGCCCTTCTTGAAGAAGCCGGAAACGGTAAGGACGGAGTTGCCCATGCGGATTTCCGTTACACAGTCCGGGCGGCGGTCTGTTTTGGTGGTGCTTGTCTGTTTGGTTTCTGTCATAGGCTCTCCTTTCGCTGCTTCATCAGTTGCTTTAAGCGTTCCAGTTTTTCCTGTGCGGTTTCCTTTCGGAAGTTGCTGCCCGTGAAGCGGACGGGGGCGCACATGGAAGTCAGCCTGTCATAGATACGGGCGTGGGGCGTGTCCTGCGGGTGCTGCAATTCCTCCAGCGTGAGGTTGGTCGTGGCGATCAGCGGCTTGCCGCTTCGGTAACGGCTGTCAATCACGCTGTAAACCTGTTCCAGCCCGTACTCTGTTCCTCGCTCCATACCAAAATCATCAAGTATCAGCAGGGGGTAGCTGCAAAGGCGGGAAATATATTCATTCCTACCCTCAAAGCTGGCGGCAAGGTCATTGAGTATCGTTGCAAAGTTTGTCATGCAGACGGCAACCTCTTTTTCCATAAGGGCGTTGGCGATACAGGCAGCAAGGTAGCTTTTTCCTGTCCCCACACCGCCCCAAAACAGGTAGCCGATATTTTCAGCCTGCATGGTTTCCCAGCTCTCCACATAAAAGCGGGCGGTTTCGGTCTGCGGGTTTCTGCCGTTGTCATGCTCGAATGTCCAGTTCCGCATAGCAGGGTCGGTAAATCCCCGGCGTTTCAAGTCCTCCACTGTTTCAAGGTGCTTCTGTCGGCTTTCAGCGGCTTCCCGTTTTTCACGGGCTGCCCGTTGGCAGTCGCACTCTGCCGGGTGTCGGTCATGCCCTAACCATTGGGCGGTTTCTTTTGAAAAGTAGGCTTCTTTGGGCGTATGGCACTTGCCGCAGTATAAAAGCCCGTCCTCGCCTGTGTAGTCCTCCGCTTCGGCGGTAGTGGTTGTAATGTCCGTAATCATAGCTTCAATCTCGTTTTTCATAAGCTCTCGCCCTCCTTACATGAATAATCGGGTATGCCCTGTTTCGGGGCAGCCTTGCCTTTGGCAGCGTCCTCCTGCGCCCACTTGTAAATGGTGGCTGCATGGCTGTGGTACTGCTTCCCGGTGGAAGCGATATGGCAAGAAAGCCGGTCAAGGTAATACTCCCACTTGCCGGGGAAGTCCTGTTCCAGTTCCAAAAGTTCTGCGTCAGAAAGGAATACATTTTTATATCTGCCATAAGCGGCAGGGGGCTGCCCCTCACTCGCTCTTTTTGTTTGGCTCTCTATTAGGTTGTTTATATTAGTTTGGTTAGGGGACGGTTTTCCGACCGTCATAGGGTCAGTTTTCCGGCTGTCAGTTGGTCGGTTTCCTGCCCTTATGAGGGGCGGTTTTCCGTCCGTCAGTTGGTCGGAAAACTGTACCACTGGAATATCCGGCACTTTTACATACAGACGGTTGGCGGCAGAAAAGCCCGCCCGTCTGCGTTCCAGCAGCCCGGCAGCGTCCAGTTCGTTCAGTGCGCCCTTTATGGTGGTACAGCCTTTATCCAGCATTTCCGCTATCTCTGCTATGGGGTAGACAATGTATGTCCGCCCCTCGCTGTCCTGCCAGCCGTTCTTCTGCGAAAGGGTGGAACGGTCTAACAGCAGCGCATACAGCAGCTTGGCGGTGTGGGATATGTCCATTTTCAGCAGGAAACGGGGGTAAGGCAGGTAAGCGGGCAACTCCGTTTCTGCGGTCATATAATCAGCGATAGGGTTCACCTCCTTGTGGTGTCTGTCTATGGGTTCTGTTACGCTTTTAGGGGGCGTTTTCGGGGGAAAAGGATAAATGTATCACGCACCCTTTGACACCCTCCAAAAAAGCCTTGATTTATGCGGGTTTGAAATGCCCTAAAGCGTGACATTTCTCCCTTTGTTTCCGCTTCCGTTTGGCGGCGTTTATCCGCTTCATGCGTCCGGCGCAGTCCGGGCAGTATTTCCCCCGGTTGGATTTGGGGGCAAAGAACGCCCCGCAGACAGCGCAGCGTTTCCGGCTTCCCCGGCGCAAGAGGGCGGCTTCCAGTGCTTCATCAAGGGGCAGGACAGCGGCAGTAAACCAGCGGCAGAGCAGCGAATAGCTGATACTCTGCACACACACGCAAGGCTCGCCGTCCTCCAACAGCAGACAGTTCCCGCTGTCATAGTTGCAGCACTCATGCACAAGGCGGCGGGCTGCCCGGTACTGGCGGTAGTCCATGCGGGGGATATTACCGTTCATGGCTCTGCTCCTTTCTGCGCTGCGGCTCGCTCCGGCGTAAAATCTGGTCGATATTGCCCTTGACAGTCTGTAAGCGGCGGTATTCCTCCCGTTTTGCCCGGTAATCGTTGTAGCCGCTGTTTTTCTCTTTGATAAGGGTTTCAATCTCTGCTTGCAGGGCTTTATAGCTTGGCAGCTTTGAAATGCCGTTCTCCCTGAAATAGCGGGCGGCTGCGTCTGCTATGATAAAGTCACTTTCATGCTTCTGTCGGTAGGCTGCTTTTGCTTTGGCGTTTTTCTGCTGTTTCAGCCCGTCCCGGACAGGGCGGGTCTTGGAATAGGCAAGCACCTGCCGTTGCAGCTCCTTTTTCCCGTTCAGCGTCTTTTCCACCTGCTTCAGCTCTGTAAGGCTTTCCTGCATGGCGGCATAGGCGGCAGAACAGGCTTCGTCCAGTTCCTCCGGGGAGGAAAAGCCGTACTGCTGGTAGGCGGTAACGGTAGCCGCCATCTGCTTTAGGTTGTGCTTTGCCGCCCAGCGGTCATAGCCCACGCCCTTGCCCTCGGCTCGCTTGGCTTCCCGGTCAACCATGCGCTGCAAGGTGTTGTCTGCCGGGGTGGTTTTTGTGGCTTTTTCCTCCCGCAAGCGTTCCTTTTGGGTGTGGGGGTATTCGGGTATGGCTGTGGTCTGTTCGGCAGCTCTGCGGGCGTTCTGCGTGAGCAGGGCAAGGACAGCAGCCTTGTCAAAATCGTCCCCCAGCTTCCGGGCTGTGATGGGCTTTGTCCTGTCCGGCGTGAGGTAGGAAAGCCGCCCCCGGCTCTCCTTGACAGTCACACCCTCCCGCAGCAAAAGGGAAGAAAACTCGTCAAAGCTGCCAGCTTGGGAAAGTGCCTGCCGTATCGTCCGGCGCAGCTTCGCCTTGTCCGTTTCAAACTTGGTGGGCTTGGTCGGCTGTCCTGCGGCTTCTCTGGCGGCGTTCTCTTTATCAAGGGCAAGCTGCCCTTTCTTTGCCGCCCAGTATTCCCGTTCGGTTATCCGTTCCTTGCTGCCGTTCAAGAGGTCGATTTGGTAAAGCCCCTCCCGGTGGCACATCTCCATGACTTCGCTCTTGAAATATTCCATAGCGGCATTGGTGCAGCGGTGCTTGCAGCCCTCCCGTGTGTCGGCTGGTCTGTCCATGTAGGGCAGAAGCGGGACTTCATAAATCCGCAGGGAGTTGATGACGATATGCACATGGATATTCCCGCTGTGGTTATGCCCGTCCGGGTGGGTGCATACAAGGGCTTGGTGTCCGGGGAAATGCTCTTTGCAGAACTGCTCGCCCAGCTCCTGCGCCCGGTCTACGGTCAAGCCGTTGTCTGTCCCGTCCCGTGGGTCAAAGCTGATGATATAGTGGTGGCTTTTCACATCTTCCCGTTTTTGGTTTTTCTCATAGCGGAGATTGGCTCGCATACAGGTAACGGCGAAATCCTCGCCCCCGCAGTTAAGGGAAGAAATGCGGTAATCCTCCCTCGGTATCAGCCGCCCGTTTTCATCAAGGGTGGGCTTCATGGTAAACTCGTCATGCTCAAATGTGAGGTAGGCTTCCGCTGCGCCATAGTCGGCATTTTTAGAGCTGATATGTTTGAATGTTGCCAACAGCGTCACC
>JALFGI010000141.1 GCA_022777455.1 Clostridiales bacterium
CGGCGGATACACAGGATTCCCAATCTCCTCCCGGCTCACAGCCGCAGAGTCAATCTCAAACTCCCCTTCCCGCCCGACCTTGCGAACCATATCCTTCAAAATATACTCCCCCATGGGGCTGCGGCAGATGTTGCCGTGGCATACAAATAATATCTTAATCATACAAATTTTCCTTCCTGCAATGACTCAAAGTGCCGTATTTTGCGCTGTTTTGCGACTCATCCCCCGAAATCTGTGATGTACAGAATTCTGTCCAAATCCGGTTTGGAGGGCAAAATGAGGCAAATCAGTGCAAGCAAACGTAGTCAAAACGTAGTCGAAATAGCGAAAACAGACTACTGCGGTTTTGGGCAGGTACTATCTGTTATTCTACCACATCCGTCAATATTTCGCTACAGAAAAACCCTGCTGACCATCACGATCAGCAGGGCGCTCGTTCTATTTCCTCCATATCAAACTGCTCTGAAGCTTCTCTGCGTCACCGGCTTCTTCTCACCGGCGGCCTTCGCAACTTCTTCCTTGGCCCGGTTCAGTTCTTCCAGGCGGACCATCTCATTCTGGGCATCTTCCAGTCCCAGATGGGTGTATGTGTTCATGGTAACTCCGATGTCCGAATGGCCCATCAAGTACTGCAGTGTCTTTGGATTCATGCCGGCGCGGGCCATGTTGCTGCAGTAGGTATGGCGGCAGACATGGGGCGTGATGTTGGGAATCTGGACTCTGTAAATCTCATTGTAGCGTTTGACCATATGGTTGAAGCGATGTTCCCAGTGCATTGCAACCTCAGGCAAACCCTCCTTGTCCAGAAACAGGAAGCCACTGTATCCGTCAATGATTTTCTCCACTGTTGGAGTTTCGCGGTCCTCCAGAATTCCCTGGAAGCATCTATACACATCCTCTGTCATCGGAATCTTCCTGGTACCAGCATTGGTCTTGGTGCTTTCGATGTGAATTGTCATGCCGGTGCGTTGCAGCTGATGGTCAATGTTGATGATCCGGTTCTCCATATCCAGATCGCGGATGGTCAATCCACAGAACTCGGAAATTCGCATTCCGGTGTGGAACAGGATGAAAACCACCTCGTAGTATTTGCAGTAAACGTTATCGTCGTGGACAAATTTCAGAAACTTTCTCATCTGATCGGGCTTAATTGCCTCGCGGGTAACGCTGTCATTCACCACCACACCGGCAAGCTGAAATCCGAAAGGGTTCTTGATAATCAAATCATCGTCTACCGCCATCTGGAAGGCCGGCCGCAAAACGCCGCGAACAGTTTTTACCGTGCTGTAGCCCTTGCCGTCCTGCTGCAGCTTGATGAGGAAGAGCTTCGCATCGGAAACCTTAACCTCGCTGATTTTCTTCCTGCTGAATGGCTCATTCTTCATCAGGTTTCTTACAAAATTGTAGTTCATCAGGGTGTTTGGTTTGATGCCGGTCTTGGTCGCAAGGTAACGGTTGATAAGCTCCTCAACCGTAATGTTCTTGCCTAATGGGTCCAGCTTGGAATCCAGATCATAGCCGATCTGCTTCTCAAGCTCTCTGAGCGAAAGACAAGGCTTCTTTCCAACCGGCTGCGGATCGGTAGGCTCCAGGCGCCAGCTGTAAACGAAATGCGGCTTGCCGTCCACATGGTACTTAAACTGATGCTTTCTCAGCAGCCATAGTAATAGGTACACCATTCTTAACCATGCTGAGATAAACATCCAACAGCACGACCGCTTCTTGCAAATCAAACGGGCGTTTAATTAAAAATGCTCCGGAACTCTGTGGTTTCATCTCGTTCTTTCTCCCTTAGCCGTCATAATTGCATGAAAACGCTTATTTTTGAGTGTCTTCCTTTTCTGATGGTTGTCCGGAGAAAAAACCGTAAACCGGTCTCGTCGCATCTTCAGGTATCATGTAGGTTGTTCCGTGCGTCACCACTCCGGGAATCCGATTCTTTTTACAATGGTTTTGCACTTGCCTTTGTGTGATACCCCATTTTTCAGCAGCTTCTTTTGTAGTCATATAGCCGTTCATGGAATCAACCTCCTGTTGCACCGAAAACGTACAATAAGCAATAATATTCTACCATGCGTTCGGCGAAACGTCAATGCGCGAAGACGAAATCCCGAGTTCGTGTTGGCGAAATCGAAGGTTCCACATCTCGCTCAAATTCTTCCTGAAAGAACCGAATTTTTCTGGCAATTCACCCACTTTACCCCCGCGCGAATCCGCTCACGCAGAGAATCGTCCGGAATCTGGCTAATCAAATCGTCTAAAGCAGCTATGAGTTTTGCCTCCTATGTCTGTTTTTCTGGAGATTACCTTTCAGTGATAGTTTTTCTAATCGTCAACCATGAGCTTTTACGCTCATTATATCTTACAATCGCCCTGTCCCGGAATCAGGACATCAAGTAAATTTCCGGGCTGTTATACTGCACCTGTTCTGCTTCTCGCCGAATGCTCAGATTTTCGCATTCCAGAAGCGCGGGCTTCAACCGGAGCTGGTCATTATCGTCAAAGGTAATATACCGGCTCCGTTTTTCTGTAATATAGGCTGCCGCTTCGCGGGTGAAGCCATTTCGCTGCAGCCATACTGCCTCCGGATTCGTTGTGCCGTACTCAACGAGTTCGTACCAATCGGTAAAAGAAGCATCCGGGAAACATGCCCTGTATTCCTGCGAAAACCGGAGGAAGTAGTTTGCAATCCGAAAAAGAATTACATCCTCGATGTCCTCCAGCATCCCGCTGATGAGTGCGTTAACATAGGCAGGCTCATTCTTGAACGCGACATACTGACCTTTGAGCTTTACCTTTCCTTTGCCGGTTGAGAGATAGTAATCAATGGAATCCGTAACCATGTGGTTTAAGCTCATGCCAGAAACCCACTGATTCAGGACGAAGGCATAGTGCGACAGCTTCGTATGTGCTCCAGATGATTTGTTCTGAAAGCCAAGAGTATCGTTCTCGTAGGTCTCCCACTTGAAGATGTCGCATAGCCGCTCAAGAAAGTTCCTCAGCTCATTATAATCCGCCCTACCTCCAATGCGGATAGCCGGATAATGGAGTCTTCCACTGCGGATTTCCCTTGCGAGTCGTTCTGTCTGGTCAAGAGATAGGTTGATGTCATCATCAAGGGAATGCTCCCGGCCAGCGAAGGCTGCGGCAATCGCGGCTTCATCCTCCGGGCTCAGAACATCAGAGAACTCCTTTTTCACCCGGCTTGCACGTCCAGATACAATATCTTTCAACAGGATGTTGGCCACCTTGCGAATCAAAGAATACTCCGCCGGTGGCAGGGAGCCGTCCTTTGGTATTTCAGCCTGACCGCTCTTCAAAACAGAAACAATGTTGGTTTTCTGTTCCGGGGTCAAAGCCGTGGCCAACGACAACTGCTGTGGCACGATTTTTTCCTGCAGCAGATTAAGGAAGCGTTCTTTTTTCGTCTTCCGTTTTATGCACACAAGGAACACGTTGCCATACAGGTTGAACTCTATGCGCCCGACCCTACCCATCAGATTTCTGAAATCGACCGGAGACATATCACCGCCATTTTTGTGGCTGGTGATGAAGAGGTTATCCGCAGGCAAATTGACGCCTTCCAGCAGTGTGCTTGTACAGAATAAGGCAGTTATTTTCCCAGCCTTGTAGAGAGCCTCAATGCGCACACGAATTGTCGACGGCAAATAGCCCATGTGGTAGGCTACGCCTTTTTCTACAATATCGGCCAGATAATAATTACCATGAACGTCCTGTCGGATATCTTGCGCCAGAACATCCAGGTCACTATCATGCAACGGCTGAAGCTGTGCGGCATACTGCAAAGCATACTCCACAACATTGTCCTTACTGTTTGAGTATACGATGCTTCTGGCACCTTCGCCCAATTCATGAACAAAATCCAGTAGTTCCTTGCCCTCCGGGAAACCGCAGTATTTTGTGAGCTTTTGAGTCGCCTCATTATAATAGTGCAGTTCGAAACGCTTGAAATCAATCAGAAACTTCTCCTGATTCACAGGCGAAAACTTCGTTGCAATTTTATAGTTCTCCCTATTTGCAACGTCTGGGATGAGCTGCAAATAGACTTCTGGATTCGGGATGTTCGGAGACGCAAAGATAATGTGTGGGGGTGTGCTCCTTTGAGAAAGCATATCAACCACCTTGTAATAGAATGCGCTCCGACCATCTTCCTTGGAAATCTTATGGGCTTCATCGATAAAAAGGTATTCGATAGGAATATCTTTCATCAAAATCAGCAAGTAAAGCAGACGTTCTGGAGTCATCGCAAAGATGAAGTTATGTTCTTCTTCCAAGGCCATTGCGCCCGCTGAGGTAACAATTCTATAATTTTTCTCCTTGAGCTCCGGCCCAAGAACCTCTGTCAGTTTATCCGTCGTTTCATTTATGAGGGCTTTGGTCGGAACTATAATAGCGAAATTGCACTGTCTGCCTTTTGCTATCTGCTCTCGGATAAACGTCCTCATGATATATGATTTCCCCAGCGATGTGGGGGCTGAATAACTGAAGTACGGTTCGTTAAACTTCTCGTATATTTCCTTTTGAGCGCGGAAGAAATACTCATTTTCTGCTTCCGGGATGCGCAGGTATTCCTTGCTGACTTGGGTAAAAATTCGGTCAAGGAGGTCTGCGCTCACATAATCTGCAGCTTTGAGACTCACACCTCTATAATTGCTTACGCTGGTGAGAACAGAGCCGAGATAATACTGTATCAATTCGTCATCCGGATGGAGAGCATTCAAAAGAGCGACGATTTCCTGCGCCCACAGCTTGTGGGTCTCCTCATTCTGCGTATGTACCGATTTTGAGAGGATATCTGCAAACCGCAACGCTGCAGGTACACTTATTTCCTTTTCCGGAAGATTTGTCAGCCCAAAGAGCTGCCGACCATAGTTGTATAGAATAGCGTCGTACAGTTCGTTGAGATACGGATTCTTCTCAATGCCATCAAAGAGGACAGCGCCGATGGTGGTTTCTTCCATCAGATGCCACCTCCTATCAGCATGTTGATAATGCTGGTTTTATCTTGGGGCGCATTGTTGAACGGCAGAACGTAGATATAAAACGAATGCATCCCAAGATGGAGGGCCGTAATCTTCTGCGAAATATATTCCGCATTCTCAATGATAGCACTTTCCATTCTTGCAACAGCTTCTTCTATGAACTCTGTCGCGGAATAGTCTTCTGGATTTAATCCAAGGGAATAGCCAAGAAACAAGCCAAATGCAGTTCCGGGCGGTTCCTGACCCTGCTTCGTTGGAATCAGTATATCCTTGACCGCAAGCGCTGTCTGAACATCCACGCTCCTCCCGAAAGCAGCGCTGTTGACCAGTTCCACGCCTGTAATCCGCTTTGCTTTTATCTGAACCACTGCGTCAAAAGCCGCGTCAATGGCAGATTTCAGGTCGCCTTCTATTTGAGAAGACCCGTACACCATTTGGTATTCGGAGGTATCCTGCCCGATGGAATGTAAATGAATCCCGGCGCAGTTTGTGCTGGCACCCAGTTCGATAGAGCTCAACAACTTAGGAGCCTTTAGCACCTCTTCCAAAAACGCATATAGCAGCATATCCGCAAGCTCGTTTCCTGTGCTGTGTTCGCGGATGTATTGCGCAGCGTCCATGCCAACACTTTCCAAGTCGTCCTCTGCCTTATACCGTTCCATCTCAGCTCTGGAATATACATAGCGACCTATGTTTGTATTCAAATACTTTTTCAGACCAGCATAAGTGAATTCGTTATCTTCGATTTTGAGACGGAAGATTTGATAGTCTTCCGGATTTCTGAGCCCAAGAGGAATCTGGCAGACGGGAACAAACGCATCCTCAAAGCCTTTACCTCGAACCGACATAGTTAGGCCGGTAGCGGCTCCACTTTCTAACAGAACTAAACGGTTGAGTTCGTCCTGATTGAACGAACTTATATACTCACGTGAGATTTCTTGAATGTATGTGCGCCCAGCCTTGTTATCGATTGTCCGAACAACAAAGAAGAAGAAGTCTGTTAGCATCTCTGCCAGATTATATCGATACTCAAGCCGATAGTAGCCCTTGGTATTAGATGTAATGGTGCCGATTCGCACATCATCAGATATATCATCGTCCTGGAAAAGCAAATTCAAAAGGGCGTGGACTATATGCCTCCGCTTCTCTGGATAGAGCTTTGGAATTATCTGTGTCTCGAAACAAGCCAGAATGGATGGCGCATGTTCCGGAGAAATCTCATCTGTAATTGCCGGTGAAATGTTGTTTGAGCAGTTGACCAGGTGGCCTACGGTACCGTCATCATCCCGAATGTCATACAGGGGATTGACTGCTAAAAACATTGTTCCACAGAGGAATTTTTGCGTCGTGCTTCTGGGGGAGCACAACGTGAGTATTTTAAGGAATGACCCAAAACAAAGGTGCCCTGCCATCTCAAACTCCTCCTTTCACAAATCGGAACAATTACTCTTTTACATAGTCGACTATGTCGCCGATATCACAATCCAGCGCTTCACAGATTCGCCCCAGTGTTTCCATGTTCACAGGTAAGCCCTTTCCCATTTTGGCCATTGTAGAGGAGGTTATATTTGTCTCTGCCATAAGGTCTTTTTTCATCATGTTCCTGTCGATAAGCATTTTCCACAATTTATTATAGCTGAACATTCTTGCACCTCCTTGGGTACTGTAGTGCTGCACTGCTGATACCCATTCAGTATATCGCAAAACTTCGCTTTTGGCAATATAGTGTTTGAGTTTGCAAAGATTTATCGTTTTCAGTCTAACCCGTTTTTTCCACCGAGGAATCCTGCCAAGATGCTTCCATCTTCCAAGTCCGTCCAAGTCTCAATCATGTAATCCAAGTTTGAAAAGCTGTACTCTGTAATTGCTCAAGCGCAGAGTACAGTTTTTCTTTTTGGAAAGGCAGGTGAAAGGCAATGCTCTCAAACCGTGATTGGGTCATCAACATCGAGAATGCCGCAGCAAAAGTGGCAGCCGAGTATGGCCAAAAAGTGGTAGATTCCGTGTTCTGCCGCTACAACGCTCATAGCTTGGAGGATTTAGTTCCTTGCTACTACAGCGAGGTGTTTAGCGACTTAGAGCAAATCGCCAACGACTAAAGGCTACACAGCCGCCCTAAGCAAGGCGTAAAACTACTTTCCCGAAAACCGGCTCACCTTCTTCGTGGCCACGAGGTGTGTTCGCAGTCGGCGGACGGGAGAAAGTTTATATAGAGTGCCAGCTTGCGAACGGCTGGTCACCGAAACGAAGCGGAGAAATCCGCATGAGGTGACCACCTATGAAAATCAGAACTGGCAGCCATACAGGTTATCTCCGCTTCGGCTCAATGTCGAAAGGAGAAAACTTAAATGGCAAACATTGAAAAACCCAGCAAAACAATCTACCTCAAGGCGCTCAAACAGTGGGTGCCCGTAACTGACGAATACTACGACCAGCACCGTCGTGAGATCGACGCCTACATACACAGGATGCGCAGTCATAAATGCTGCCGCTGCCCGAAAAACAAGTGGTGGCTCTGCGACATGGACTGCTGGACATGCGAGTTCCGCTGCGGAAGCGAGAGTGCTTCCCTCGACGATCCCGTTGGCGGC
>JALFGI010000151.1 GCA_022777455.1 Clostridiales bacterium
CCCAGAATATTGCCCATGCCGCCCAGCACCACGAAGACCAGAATGTTAATGGATGTATTGAAATTAAACTTGGCCGCATCCAGGGAGGAATAGTTCAGGCCGTACAGCGCGCCTGCCATGCCCGCCAGGAAAGCGGAGACCACAAAGGCCTTCATCCGGAAGGAGGTGACATTGATGCCCACGGACTCGGCGGCAATACGGTTGTCCCGCACGGCCTTGATGGCCCGGCCTTCCTTGGAGTTGATCAGGTTCAGCACCACGAACAGGGTGAACAGAATCAGGCCAAAGCCCACCGCGAAGGTGGCAAGCTTTTTGATTCCGGTGACGCCCATAGCGCCGCTGAGAATCCACTTGCCCTTGCCCACCAGCTTGGGCTTGGCGGTGGCGATGGCGAAACGGAAGCCGGATTCATCGGTGCCCACATACATGTTGCCGATGATGTTTTTCATGATTTCTCCGAAAGCCAGGGTCACAATGGCCAAATAATCGCCCCGGAGGCGAAGCACGGGAATGCCGATGAGGAAACCCAGAAGTCCCGCCAGGGCGCCGCCGAAGATCATGGCAATCAGCAGCCGCAGCGTGGCGTTGTCCACGGTATCCTTCAGCAGGGTTGCCAGCACCACGCCGGAGAAGGCGCCGATGCCCATGAAGCCCGCATGGCCCAGGCTCAGCTCACCGCAAACACCCACCAGCAGGTTCAGGGAGACAGCCAGCACGATGTAGCAGCAAACAGGAACCAGATAGCCCTTTACGGCGCTGCTCAGCTTTCCCTGACCGAGCAGGGTCTGCATAATGATGAAGGCCACAATCACCACCGCGTAGGTGATGAAATCCTTTCGTCTGTCTTTGCTCTGAAGTGTCTTTTTCATGTTCATTCACCTCACACCTTCTCCTGCACCTGCTTGCCCAGAAGGCCCGCGGGCTTCACAAGGAGGATGATAATCAGAACGCCGAACACAATGGCATCCGAAAATTGGGTGGACAGATATGCCTTGGCAAAGGTTTCAATGATGCCCAGCAGGATGCCGCCCAGCATGGCCCCGGGGATGGAGCCGATGCCGCCGAACACCGCCGCCGTGAAGGCGCGGATACCGGGCATGGAGCCGGTGGTGGGGGTCAGGGTGGGAATGGAGGAGCACATCAGCACACCGGCAATGGCAGCCAGGGCGGAGCCGATGGCAAAGGTAATGGAAATGGTGCGGTTGACGTTGATGCCCATGAGCTGAGCGGCGTCCCGGTCCTCGGACACGGCCCGCATGGACTTGCCGATCCTGGTGCTGCCGGTGAACCAGGTCAGGCCGATCATAATCACCACGGAGGCGACCACGGTGATGATGACTTCACCGGTGATGGTCAGGCTTCCGAACAGGTGGAAGGGCTGGATGTTGGAGACGATGCTGGTGAAGCTCTTGGGGTTGGAGGACCAGATCAGCTGGGCGGCGTTCTGCAGGAAATAGCTGACGCCGATGGCCGTGATCAGAACCGCCAGGCTGGGAGTGCCCCGCAGAGGCTTATAGGCCAGGCCCTCAATGGTGATGCCCAGCAAAGTACAAACCACCATGGATACCAGCACGCCCACCAGAGGGGGCATTCCCAGATAGTTGGTGACACAGTAGGAGATGTAGGCACCCACCATAATGACATCGCCGTGAGCGAAGTTCAGCATCTTGGCAATGCCGTAGACCATGGTATAACCCAGTGCAATGATGGCGTAAACAGAACCGATGCTGATTCCGTTTATAAAGTACTGGAGTATGTTCATCTTTCTTCCTCCTTGTTTCAACGGTTGATAACAAACGCCGCAGTGCGGCAGCTCTTATCAACCGCCGGGCATTTTTGCGGAAAAGGGGGAGGTGAGGCCTCCCCCTTTTCTATTGGTAAAAATATGGATTACTCAACGGAGACGTAAGCGCCGTCCTGAATCTTCACAACCGTGCCGGACTTGGAAACGAAGCCGTCCTCGTCCCAGGTCATGCCGCTGCCGGTGATGCCGTCGTAGGTCATGGAGGTGAACTGAGCGATCATAGCATCGCAGATGTCCTCAACGGACTCGGAGCCGTCGATGCCGGCAGCGGTAGCAGCCTGGTACATGGCCCAGATCACGTCGTAGGCGTCGGCAGCGAACTGGTTGGGAACTTCGTTGTAGGCTTCCTTGTAGGCAGCCACGAAAGCGGCGGTGCGCTCGTCCTTGGAGTCAGCAGCGAAGGGAGTCAGCATGTGCAGGCCTTCGGCCAGGGAGGTGTCGAAGCCTTCCACGTCCAGGATGCCGTCCATGCCGTCCACGCCGAAGAACAGAGGAGCGTACCCAATCTTGCTGGCGGTGGTCAGAATCTGGGAAGCCTCGGTGTAGTAGATGGGCAGGAAGACCAGATCAGCGCCGGATTCCTTGCACTTGGTAACCTGAGTGGTCAGGTCGGCCTTGGTGTCAGCGGTGAAAGCTTCGGTGCAGACAATTTCCAGGCCCTGAGTCTCAGCCTCTTCGGTGAAGCTCTCCAGGATGCCGGTGGAGTAAACATCGGAGGAATCGTAGATTACGCCGACCTTGGTGCCCAGACCCTTGGCGGTGATAACCTCAGCGGAAATCTTGCCCTGAGCGGGGTCGATGAAGCAGATCTGGAACACGTTGTCGCCGGTGTAGGCAACGTCAGCGGCGGAAGCGGAAGGAGTGACCATGAAGATGCGGTCAGCGTTGGCCTCGGGGCCGACAGCCAGGCAAGGCTTGGTGGTGACGGTGCCGCACATCATCTGCATGCCCCAGTCCTTCAGGGTGTTGTAAGCGGAGACGGCCTTCTCGGCGTCGTGCTCATCGTCCTGGCAGTTCAGTTCAAACTGCAGGCCGCCCAGAGCGTTGACTTCGTCAACAGCGATCTGTGCAGCGCGGGCAACAGCAGTGCCGTAAACGGCAGCGCCGCCGGTCAGAGGACCGGACATACCGATCTTAATGGTGCCGGCATCGGCGGAAGCGCCGACGGCGAACATGGCTGTAACCATAGCGAGGGTCAGAACCAATGCGAGTAACTTTTTCATTTTACGTTTCTCCTTTGTTGATTACTGAAAGCGCGGGAGAACGTCCCTCGCTTCCTATAAAAAAGCGGTTACGGGGTTTGGACCGTAACCGTTCTTTCATACGAACATGAATTCCCGGTCACGCTGAAGGCAGAATAACTCGTACATCCAGTACAAGTACGCAAATGGACACTACCAAATTGACGGCAGTGTCCAATAGGCTATGAATCCGGGCATCAAAGGAAGCCGCAGAGGCATTGCCGCTGCAGGAAAAAGACTGAAAACCGAAAGCATTGCGAGTCGTCATTTTCGTTTACCTCCCCTTGAATTTGTGCCTATTGTATCTCATGGGAGGACATTTGTCAACGAGGAAAATACTACCATATTCCCTTTGTAAAGATTTGAATTTTTGTGCAGAACCTACAAAGGTCCCTATCCCCATTCATTTCGCCCCAAAACGGCAAACCGTCATTGAGCGGCGAGTTGATTGACACACAGTTCGTCATTTCGTAGGGAACGGCCTGTGTGCCGTTCCAAGTCCTACGTAATTACCCTGTTTGGTTAAATGGTATTGGTGTTGGATCAATCTGCATGGGGCGGATGTTGTACCACTTTACGCAATGTGCAATGAACGGCGCGGAACGGCACATAGGCCGTTCCCTACAGATTCGTCCAACAAGTGTCCGTTCAACCCATCGCAAAATTACAATCTGCTTTTATTCGGCATCCAGCACGGCCTTGCATTCGCTGAGGACGGTGGACAGGATGGGCACGCAGGTGGCCGCGCCGTAGCCGCCGTTTTCCACCACGCAGATGAAGGCCAGAGGGTACTTCTCATCCGCCACAAAGCCGGCGAACATGGCGTTGGAAATCTGGTCCTTGCCCAGCTCGGCAGTGCCGGACTTGCCGCAGACGGTGAGCCCCGGGAATTTCCAGGTGCCGTAGGTCACCTCCACGTTGTTGCGCAGGTAATTTTTCATCTGGCTGGCCAGGTTCTGGCTCATCACCCGGTCGGTGTAGGTGGTTTTGGCCTGGTAGGTTACTTCTCCGCCGCTTTCCACCCGCTCCACCAGGTAGGGCTGAGCCGCCACACCGCCCCCGGCGATCTGGCCCATGAAGGTCATAAAGCGGCAGGGGTTGACCAGGTCCGAATGCTGGCCGATGCAGCTCCAGGCAAAGGAGGCCGCGCCGGCATCGGAGATGTCGTAATTACCGGCGGAGGTGGTGACTCCGTCGAAGCTGAGCTTCTGGGTGATCTGAAACTGTTCCACATATTTCTGCATGTTTTTCCGGCCCACCAGCTCCGCTACCTGGGCAAAGGCACAGTTGCAGGACACCGCCAGAGCCCGCTTCAGGTCGCAGCTTCCATGGGCCGCCTCACAGGTGATGGCCTCCTTGCCGTAGGCATACTCGCCGGAGCAGTAGAAGGTTTTGCTTTCTATCCCCGGCACGCATTCCAGGGCCGCGGCGCAGGTGACAATTTTGTAAATGGAGCCGGGGGGATAGGAGGACTGGAGAAACCGGTTCAGGTACACACCGGTGTAGGTGCCGGTGGTGTCCCCCTCGATGTCCGGCACATTGTCCGGGTCGTAGGTGGGGGAGGTGACGGCACAAAGGATCTCACCGGTTTTGTAATTGTACACCGCCACGGTGCCCTTCCGGCCCAGCAGTCCGTTCAGGGCCGCGTTCTGCACCCGGGCAGACAGGGTCAGCTTCTCCACGCCCCCGGTGCCATCGGCATTGTACACACCGTCCACCAGGTCGTAGCCCACCATGGCGCTGGCATATTTGGCCACGGCCCCGGCACTGATAAAGCCGCTGCGGTCGCCCACCCAATGGAGGGTGGATTTTCTGGTCTGGACATCGGAGGCGTA
This sequence comes from Clostridiales bacterium, assembly GCA_022777455.1. Next base: position 4,881 of record JALFGI010000151.1, read on the forward strand.
TTGCCGCCCGTCGGTCAGGTCCAGCAGGGTGTTCCCCCACCGGTCCACCACGATACCGCAGCCCAGGTTGCCGTTGTTATATACATGGGGCGACCCGGCGGAAACCACCCAGGTGGAAGCCTGGGTCAGGTATTCAAACAGAAAAAATCCCATTCCTCCCAGCAAAACCGCCAGGAACAGACCCATCAGCCAGGTTCTTTTGGTAACACGATTCATTTTTTACGTACCTTTCTGCTCAGCTTCACGGCGAAGCTGGCGTTCTGCCGGGTATCCGCCGCTTTCACAAAGGCCAGCAGTCCCCAGGAGGCCACCATGCTGGTGCCGCCGTTGGAGACAAAGGGGAAGGTGACGCCCGTAAACGGCAGGATATCCACGGTGCCCAGCACATTCAGGATGGTTTGAATCAGCAAGATACCCGCCGCGGTGCAGGCGCCGATGCTGTAGAAGCTGCTCCGGGCAACCCGGGCCGTGCGGATGGCGAAGAAACCGAAGGCGCAGATGCACAACACCGCCATCATAGCCAGAAGCAGACCCCATTCCTCCGAAATGGTGGCAAACACAATGTCCGAGTCCGCCGCAAAGACCTTCCGCAGCCAACCCTTGCCCGCACCCACGCCGAACAGGCCGCCGGAGGCGATGCACATCAGCGATTGAGCCTGCTGATAGCCCTTGTTGAAGGGGTCCTCCCAGACGTGCCGCCAGGTGGCGAACCGCTCCAGAGCATGGGGCGCCACCCGCAGGGCCAGAACACCGGCGATGCCCAGGGCGGTGATCGCCAGGGCCACGGTGCCCATGCTGCCGGAACGCAGATAGGCAATGATCAGGAAAGAGCAGAAGAAAATCAGGGCCGTGCCGAAGTCATTCATAATGGCAAGGCAGGCGCAGATCATCACGGAATAGGCAATGAAGGCGATCAGGTTCCGCTTGTTCATGATTCTGTCCATGGTGGAAGCACCGGCAAACACGAAGCAGACCTTACTCAGTTCCGAGGGCTGCAAGGACACACCCCCCAGAATGATCCAGTTTTTCGCGCCGTAGTATTCCGTACCGAACACCAACGTCAGAATCAGAAAGCCCAATCCGGCCGCCACCGCCAGATACCGGACCCGCTTGGCCCGCTCCAGATTCCGCAGGGACATGCCCACCAGCAGGTAGACAAACACCCCCGCCAGCATGGCGATCAGCTGCTTCAGTGCCTCTTTGGGGGCCACCGTGGCAATGGCGGCCATACCCAGGGTGCACAGGAAGAAGGCCAGCGTCTCCATCTCAAAGGAACTGCGGCGGATAACCAGATAGAAAATATACAGCAGCCACTGGGCCAGGATAATTCCGCTGAAGCCCTCCAGCACCAACACCGTATTCTCCACCGCGTTGTGCACGGCGAACCCCATCACCACCAGCACCTGGAAGGCGGTGAGCAGCAGCAGATTGAAAAGGGACGCGATGGGCCCGGAGGCTCTGGTGCGCAGCCGGGACTGGAGCTGCTCCTGCTGCCGGGTGATCACCTTCAGCTTCAGCTTCACCCCACCCACGGAGATCACGTCGCCGTCCTGGAGGGCACAGATATTCACCCGCTCGCCGTTGACGTAAGTGCCGTCCTTGGAATTGGCATCGGAGACGGTCCAGCTGCCGTCATCATACCGGGTCAGCACCGCGTGGTTCCGGGAGACGGTGGACAGGGCAATGGACACGTCACAGTTTTTACTCCGGCCGATGACGTTTTCCCAGTGGGTCACGGGCACCCGCTCTCCCCCGGGCATCACCAGCCAGGCCCAGATTTCCGGTTCCCGCCGGAAGGTAAGCAGGGGCATGGCGCAGCGAAGCAGCAGCAGCGCTGCCAGAATCGGGCAGCCATAGCGCACCATGGACATATAAAAGCTGCCATAGGCCCCGTCTATCTGGGAAAATGAGGCCGGGATTGCGGCAAGTCCCGTCTCCAGCCACTGGACCATCGGCTCCATCGCCTGTCCCAGCCCGGAGAAGAAGCCTGTGATTCCATTCAAAACTGATTGAAAATCCATTCTGGGGATATTCCCCCTTTCAAAGGAACTTGATGATAGCTTGACACAGAGAAGGCCCCGTGTCAACTTAAATTTTTATTATGAATATTGCGCCGTCACTTCTCCAGCGCCCGCAGGGCGGCGATTTCCTTTGCGTAGCCCGGCAGCTCGTTGGGCGTTTCCAGGATCATGGGCAGTCCCTTCAGCGCGGGGTGGTTGACGATGTTCTCAAAGGTATCCATCCCCAGGCTGCCCAGGCCGATGCACTCGTGCCGGTCCTTATGGCTGCGGAAGGGATTCTTGGAATCGTTCAGATGGAGGGCTTTCAGCCGGTCCAGGCCGATGACCCGGTCAAATTCCGCCAGCACTCCATCCAGGTCACTGACAATGTCGTAGCCCGCATCGTAAACATGGCAGGTATCCAGGCACACGCCCACCTGATCTGAACCCACGGCGTCCAGGATCTGCTTCAGCTCCTCAAACCGGCCGCCCACCTCGCTTCCCTTGCCAGCCATGGTTTCCAGCAGAACGGTGACGGGATAGCCCGGTTCCAGCGCCCGGCGCAGAGCAGCGGAAATGTACTCGATTCCCTGGGCTGTCCCCTGGCCGGTGTGGCTGCCGGGGTGGAAATTATAGAAATTCCCGGGCAGCGCCCCCATGCGGCGCAGATCATCCAGCAGTACATCGGCAGCGAAGGCTCTGGCCTCCGCTTCTGCGGTACACAGGTTCATGGTGTAGGCTCCGTGGGCAACCAGCGGGCCAAAGCCGCGCTCCCGCAGCAGCTCCATGGCCCGGGCAGCATCCTGGGGATTCTCCTGCTTGGCCCGGCTGCCCCGAGGATTCCGGGTGAAAAAGGCAAAGGTATCCGCTCCGATGGAGCAGGCGGTTTCCACCATGGCGGCGAACCCCGCCGAGGCGGACAGATGGCAGCCAAGATACATGATTTTCGTTCCTCCGCAATTCGTTTTGCTCATGCTATCACATTTGAAGTAAAAAAGCAAATTAACATGTCCCAAATTCCAAAAACTGTGATAAAATAGGACGCGTACGCAGGGTTCAGTCATCAGATAAATGGTTGTTTAGCGCCCTTGGCTCTCCCTTTGGGAGAGCTGTCAGCCGAACAGGCTGACTGAGAGGGTAGCGCAGTAAGGCAATGGCAACTGAAATCCATGTATTGCCCTCTCAGTCTGCCCCTATGGGGCAGCCAGCTCCCCCATAGGGGGAGCCAAGAGGGGTGTCGGTTCCGGTACGCGAAACAACAATTTATCGGTCAAATCCATCAAAAGCAGGAGGCTGCCATGGCAAAGACAGACAATCAGAAGCTGAAAATTCTCTACATCCTGGATTACCTGCAAAAAAACTCCCACCAGGACAAGCCGGTGAGAGCCAACGAATTGATTTCCATGCTGGATCGGCTGGGCATCAGCTGTAACCGGAAAACCATTTATTCCGACATTGCCGCCCTTCAGGAGTTCGGGGTGGACATCGTGCACCTGCCCGGCCGGAACGGAGGCTATTACGTGGCCTCCCGGAATTTCCAGCTGCCGGAGCTGAAGCTGCTCATCGACGCGGTGCAGTCCAGCCGGTTCCTCACGGAGAAAAAGTCCCGGGAACTGATCGAGAAGCTGTGCAGCCAGTGCAACGAGCAGGATGCCAGGCTGATGCGCCGGGATGTTTACGTCTCCGGCCGGGTCAAGAGCATGAACGAAACCATTTATTATAGTGTGGATGCCATTCAGGAGGCCATCGCCCAGAACAAACAGATCACCTTCCGCTATTTCGACTGGGGCCTGAACGGAACCCGGGTCTACCGCCAGAAAAGCTACACCGCCAGTCCCTACGGCCTGTGCCAGGACAACGAAAACTGCTACCTGCTGGCCCTGTCCCCCCGGCACGGCATCACCAGCTACCGGGTGGATCGGATGAGCGACATTGAACTGGCGCAGGAGCCCCGGGTCCCCTGCCCGGAGCTCGCCGGAAGGAATCTGACGGAATACGCAAATCGGATGTTTCAGATGTACTCCGGCGACCGGGTATCGGTAAAGCTCCGGTTCCGCCGGGAGCTTGCCAACGTGGTCATCGACCGGTTCGGCAAGGACACCATGCTGTTCCCCGATGGAGAGGAGCACTTCGTATTCACCGTGGAAGTGGCCGTGTCCCCCCTGTTCCTCAGCTGGGTCATGGGCTTCGGGGACAAGGCCCAGATCCTCTACCCCCAAAGCGTGGTGGAGGAATGCAAAAAAATGGCCCGCCAGGTACTGGAACAGTACGGCGGGTGAAGGAAATCAGGAAAGCTGGAAGGTGTTGAACACCTCGCTCCAGATGATCTGGCAGTCGTCATCGTCGGCGTCCTGCAGCACGGTCAGACAGTAGTGGTAGTTTCCGTCATCCAGCACCACCCCACGGCCTACCCGTTCTCCGGCTTCTCCGGCAGCGGCCCAGGCAAATTCCCAGCGCTGGGGCGCTTCCGCCCGGGTCTGGATCAGGGTGATGTCCTCCCGGTCAAAGCCGGTGAGTTCCCGGATCGTGGAGTCCAGGTCACCGCCGGTGAGGGTCTGTACCATCACCTCATACCCATCCCCGAAGTAAAGCCGCCCGGTGTCACTTTCCATGGCACAGGCCACCGCCTCCCCAGGCAGCTCCAGCCGGACTTCTCTGGGCGCAGCCACCGCGACGGGCTCCTCCCACACATCTGCCACGGTTTCCGCCGCCTCCACCTGGCCGCACCCCGCCAGCAGCAGGGCGGCCAGAAGTATCAATCCAATTTTCTTCAAAAGAACACCTCCAGAAAGGATTGGCGACCTCAAAAAACTACTTTTTGCGGTTTTGGGCAAGTGATCCACCCAAACCCAAAAAGGGGCGTTTTCAGAGGTGCCCGATTGCCATGAGAACCGTTTTCCTTTTCTATCTGCTTACAATCAATGCAGTAGGCTGCCTGATTATGCTTGTTGACAAGCAAAAGGCCCGAAAAAACCTTTGGCGCATCCCGGAAGCCACCCTGCTCACCGTCGCCATACTGGGCGGCAGCGTGGGATGCCTTGTCGGAATGCGCCTGTTTCGCCATAAAACCAGGAAGCCCAAATTCTATATTGGAATTCCGGTGATTCTGGCCATGCAGCTGATTTTGAGCGGTTACATTCTGACAAAAGCAATCACTCCGCCCATGTGATGATTCAAATACGCCCATTGCAAGGGAGGAACACCCTCCCTACGCTGGGAATGAACCATGCTTCATTCAGCCATGTGCCGGAAAAGGCTTGACATTCTTTGCATTTGCTGATACAATCCTAACTAATTTACCCCTGTAAAGGGGCATATCTGAACAGACCGGGGCATTCTGCCCGGAGTCGGGTCACATCCGTGACAGTGGTTTACCACGGGACAGTCAATTCATTTGCTGCTCCGGGGTATTTTTTTACCCTTGAGCGGCCTTCAACAACAAGGAGGCCTCCCATGACAAATCTGCTATTGCGCCTGTTCGTCCCCCATTTTAGCGAACACACCCCCGCCGTCCACGCTGCCATCGGCAAGCTGGCGGGCATCGTCGGCATCGTGTGTAACGTGCTGCTCTCGTGCATGAAAATTGTTGTCGGTTTACTCACCGGCTCCGTAGCCATCACCGGCGACGGCATCAATAACCTCACCGACTCCGCTTCCTCCCTGGTAACCCTGCTGGGCTTCCGCATGGCCCAGCGCCCGGCGGACGGGGAGCACCCCTTCGGTCACGGGCGTTACGAGTACATCTCCGGGGTGGTGGTGGCTGCCCTGGTGCTGCTGGCGGGAGCGGAACTGGCAAAATCCTCTTTTGAGAAAATCCTGCACCCCCAGTCCGTTCCCTTCACCGCTTCCACGCTGGTGGTCCTGCTGGTTTCCATCGGCGTGAAGCTGTGGATGGCCGGGTTCAACCGAAAGCTGGGCAGGCTCACCGGCTCCAAGACCCTGGAGGCCACCGCCCAGGACAGCCGCAACGACGTGATCGCCACCTCCACCGTGGTGGTGAGCTTCCTGGCGGATGCCATCTTCCGCATCCGGCTGGATGGCTACGTGGGCATGGGCGTAGCCCTGTTCATCCTCTGGTCCGGCATTTCCCTGGCAAAAAGCACGGTGGACCCCCTGATCGGCATGCAGGCAGATGAGGAAATGGTGCACCAGCTGACGGACCTGATCCTGGCCCATGAGCGCATTATGGGTATCCACGATCTGCTGATCCACGACTACGGTCCCGGCCACTGCTTTGCCACGGTCCACGCGGAAATGAACGCCGGGGAAAGCCCCCTGGATGCCCACGACCAGTTGGATCACATTGAGCAGGAGGCCCTGCGCCGGCTGGGCATCCACCTGGTGATCCACTATGACCCCATTGCCGAAAACGAGGACTGGAACGCCTGCCGCAACCTGGCGGAAACCTGTGCCGCCGGGCTCAGCCCCGACGCCTCCATCCACGACCTGCGCATCGTGGACTATCAGGAGCAGAAAAAGCTCACCTTCGACCTGGCAGTGCCCTATTCCCTGCCCCTGTCCGACGAGGCGCTGGTCCAGCGGATGCTGGATGCCCTGAAGGAAAAAGGGTGTTTTCTTCCCACGGAAATCCAGATTGACCGGCACGACTGATGGTTTCAAAAAGTGCCAAAATCCCCCAACACTAATGCACAAAGGTGCCCTGTCCATCTGACAGAGCACCTTTTTCCTTTGTATTATTCCTACTCTTCCTTCTTTGGCTGTTCCACCTGGGGGATGAAACGGTGGGCTACCTTGCCCTTGCCCTTTTCCTTCACATAGAAGAAGCCGATGACGGAGAACACCACCGCGCCAATGAAGTTCACGAACAAGTCCTTCATGGTATCGATGATGCCAATGTCCAGATAGCCCCCCAGGCCCAGGGCCTCTTGGGTGCCGTCGGAGTGAACCACAATGGTATCGGCAATATCCCGGATGTGGATCACGGTATTGGTGAGGGTGGGGTCCAGGTTCACGGAGTGAATGGCATTCACGATGGTATCCTTTTGCATATCCATGCCCAGGAAGTAATCCGCGCTGAACTCAAAAAACTCCCACAGCACGCCCACGGTCATGGAGAAGCAGAAGGACACAATGGCCAGATACAGCGGCGACAGCTGGAAGGAAAACCGGTCGTTCCGGTTCATCATATCCACCAGCGCAAAGCCAATGGCAGCGCAGAGGAAGCCATTGATGGTATGGAGCATGGTATCCCAGTGGGGTACCCGGACATAGAAGCTGTTCAGTTCCCCCAGAATTTCCGCCGCGAAAATGAACAGCAGAATGATAATCTCCAGGGTGCTTGGCAGCACGATTTTCAGCCTTTTGGAAATGACGCTGGGCAGCACCAGCAGCACCAGGGACAGGGCGCACAGGAACACGCTCTGATATTCCTGCCGGAACACCGACCGCACCAGGGTGAGGATGACCAGTGCCCGGAGCACCAGGTAAACCGTAAGGGTCTCCTTGTTTTTGTAATAGGGGTTACTTTTCTTTTCTTTTTTCTTCCGTCCCATTCGGATACCTCCTGACCACATGTTTTTAACGGATATTTTACATTATACCACTCTTTGTTTAAGGGTCAAGTTTTTTCGCAGAGATCCTCTTTGCGAAACAAACACATAAATTGTAATTTGCGGGCAGATACGGCAGCGCCCCTTGGCTCTCCCTTTGGGAGAGCTGTCAGCCGAACAGGCTGACTGAGAGGGTACCGCAGTTAGATAATAGCAGCCGAAATCACGCCATGCTGGCCCTCTCAGTCTGCCCCATAGGGGGAGCCAAGGGATGCAGTCGGTTCCGGTGCGCTAAATTACAATTTTCCATCCGGAAAAATCGTCATTTCTCCCCCATGCTGACACATACGTCCACCCAGCCAAGGCTGCCGGAAAGCTGCTCCAGCTCCTCACAGGTGAGCTTTACGGCGCTGTTGTCGCTGCCGCAGGCGGGGTACACATACTGGAATCGCTTCAGGGAT
>JALFGI010000245.1 GCA_022777455.1 Clostridiales bacterium
TTTGTCTTCTTCCTGCTGATGGCCTGGCGGTATAATGCTCTGCTCAGCGGGGAGGCGACCGCTAAGACCATGGGAATCCACGTGGAGGGCTTACGCTTCCTCTCCCTTTTGCTGGCTTCCGTCATCACGGCGGTGTGCGTATCCTTCCTCGGTATCATCGGGTTTGTGGGCATCATCTGTCCCCATGTGACGAAAAGGCTGCTGGGTCAGGATCACCGGGTCACCATCCCCGTGTCCTGCATGAGCGGCAGTCTCCTGCTTCTGCTGGCGGATACCCTGTCCCGGAGCATGGGGAACGGCTCCGCTCTGCCGGTGGGAGCCATCACATCCCTGCTGGGTGCGCCCTTCTTTATTGCCATTATCTTCTCCCGGAAGGAGAACCGCCGATGCTGAAATGTGAAAATCTTTTCTTCCGTTACAGCAAAAACGGAAAGCCTGTTCTGAATGGCGCTTCTCTGGGGCTGGGAGCCGGGGAAATCGGAATCCTGCTGGGAAAGAACGGCTCCGGTAAGACGACCTTATTTAAGAATATCCTTGGCATCAACACCCCGGAAAGCGGCTCGATTTCCTTTGACGGGGAGAATCTTCTGAAAATGCCCCGGCGGGAGCGGGCGCGGCGGATCGCCTATGTACCCCAGGACATTCAGTTCGGTGCGCTGAGTGTGTTTGACTCCATCCTCATGGGTCGGGTGTCTTACTTCGGCCTGAAAGCCAGCCATGACGATTATGTGGCGGTGGAGAAGATCATTGTCGATATGGGTCTGCAGGACTTTGCCAGTCGGAATGTGGACGAGCTGTCCGGCGGCGAACGGCAGAAGATTGCAATTGCCCGGGCTATGGCGCAGGAGCCGAAGCTCATGGTATTCGACGAGCCTACCGGCAATCTGGACATTGCCAATGAGCAGCTGATCCTGACGGAAGCGAAAAAGCTGGCGCGGGAGAAGGGCATCAGCATTCTGTCCTCCCTGCATGACCTGAATCAGGCGCTGTTCTTTGGTGACAAATTTTTCTTCCTGAAAAACGGTGTGGTGAAGTATGCCGGAGAAAAGGAAATTGTCAATGAATCGGTTATTAAAGACATTTTTGATGTGGATGTCAGAATTGTCGAGATAGAAAATGAAAAAGTGATTTTAGGAGGATACCACAATGAAGGCTAAGAAAATCCTGGCGCTGCTGCTTACCGGTGTGATGCTGCTGTCTCTGGCAGTCTGCGGCGGTGCTGAAGCGGCGGAAACCAAATCCACCGAAGCACCCGTAACCACTGCCGCCCCTACGGAAAGCGCAGAAATTACCATTACCGACATGATCGGCCGGGAAGTGGCCGTCGTTCCCGGCAGCTATCAGAATGTGGTCTGCATCGGTGCGGGCGCATTGAGAATGTACAGCTACATCGGGGATGTGAACCTGCTGTGCGGCGTGGAGGACATCGACAACACCACGCTGAAGGAGCGACCCAAGATGTTTGACGCCGTTGCCCGTCCCTATGTGCTGGCCTACGGCGATGTGTTCAGCACCCTGCCCTCCTGCGGTGTGGGCGGTCCCATGGCCCAGGCTGCGGAAGCGGAAAAAATCCTTGCCTGTAACCCCGATATCGTCATTTCCGAGTTTGAGGATGTGGAAAAAGAGGATGCCCTTCAGGAGCAGCTGGGTGTGCCTGTCATCACCTTGAAGGCCGGCCCCAAGGGCGTATTTGACGACGCGTTCTCCGGCTCCATGGAGCTGCTGGGTAAGGTGTTCGGGCAGGAGGAAAAGGCTGCGGCGCTGGTAAAATTTGTTCAGGACGAAGCGGCGGAAATCACCGCCAGAACTGCTGATATCCCCGAGGACAGCAAGCCCAGCGTATATGTCTGCGGTCTGGGCAACTGGGGCACCACCAACCACCTGATGACCGCCGAAAACTACGTTTCCTTCCAGATCGCGAACGTGAAGAACGTGCTGACCGCTACCGGCACCCAGGGCATCCAGCCCATTGAGGAAGAAAAGTTCGTGGAGCTGGGGGACAGCATGGACATCATGATCATGGATGCTGCCGCGGTGAAGAACATTGCGCCTTTGTATCAGGAAGATCCCACCATGTTCGACACCTGCAAGGCATGGCAGGATGGCGAGGTCTATCTGGAAATGGCCTACAATGCCTACTATACCAACTTTGAAATTGCCCTCATCAACACCTGGTTCATTGCCAAGACGGTGTACCCGGAGCAGTTTAAGGACATCGATCTGACCGCCAAGACCAACGAGGTGACCAAAGCGTTCCTGGGCCAGGAGCTGGCGGATGCCATCTTCGCCTGCCCCTCCAGCTTCGGCGGCTATCAGAAGATTGACACTGCCTCCTTCTTTGGCTAAAGCATCCACTACGAAACGCAGCCTTTTTCGGAAGGCTGCGTTTCTGGAACCTTGCGATTTTATAGGTAATGTGGTATTCTAAACAAAACGAGGAGGGATACGTTATGCGCAAACAGGACGTGATCGAATTTTTTGACCGCTGCGCTCCCACATGGGATGCGGAAATGATCAAAAATGATGAAATCATCGGAAAAATTTTGGACAACGCGGAAATTGGAGAGGGCTGTGACATTCTGGACGTAGCCTGCGGCACCGGGGTGCTGTTTCCCTACTATTTGCAGCGGGGCGCAGCTTCCATCACCGGCATTGACATTTCCCCCGAAATGGCAAAGATCGCGGCTGGAAAGTTCGGGTCGGAACCCAAGGTGCAGGTGATTTGCGGCGATGTGGAGGAAACTGTCTTTGACCGGAAGTTTGATCGAATCGTGGTGTATAACGCTTTTCCTCACTTTCCCAATCCCAAGCATCTGATTAAGACTCTTGCGGGACTTCTGAAGGAGGACGGGCGGCTGACCATTGCCCACGGCGCCAGCCGGGAGGCCATTGACAGCCACCACAGCGGCTCCGCCAGCAAGGTTTCCAATGGCCTGATGAGTGCCGAGGAGCTGGTGAAGCTGTTTGATCCCCACCTTACCGTGGAGGTCATGATTTCCAACAAGCGGATGTATCAGGTCAGCGGCGTGAAGCGGGACCCGCTTGCCCATTCCCACTTCGGCGTGACCCACACCCACGGCAGTCTGACCCATACCCACACCCACGGGGACGAGGCCCACGAGCACACCCCGGAGGAAAACGCTACGCCCATTCAGGAGCTTCTGGTGCTGATGCGGTATCTGGTCAGCCACAACGATGCCCATGCCCAGGAGGTGGCAGACCTGGCTGCCCAACTGCAAAGCGCGGGCAAATATGTGGCCTATGACGAGATCATGGATGCCGTTTCCGACTTCGATATGGTCAATGCCAAGCTGGACGCGATTCTCAGCCAGTTGACGGTGGAGGAATTCTGAGTGCCATACAGACGAGTGCCGCAGGGAAATCCTGCGGCATTTGTTCTCCCAGAATTTCATCCCCCCAGGGGGCTTCAATAAGAAGCGATTATCTGGTATTATAGCATCATACAGACAGAGGCGGAAATTTGATGGGAGCATTACATGAAAGATATCACTGCTTTTGAAGAACAGATACAGCCCATTGCCCACGTTCATGGTCATATCCACGAGAACCAGAAGGCCGTCATCAACCGGATTTCCCGTGCCCTGGGTCATCTGGAAAAGGTAAAGGAAATGGTGGAGGAGGGCGAGGACTGCTCAAAAGTGCTGGTGCAGCTTGCGGCTGTCCGCTCCGCCCTCAATAACACCGGCAAGGTGATCCTGAAAGACCACATGCGTCACAGCCTTGTGGATGCGGTTGCCGATGGCGATTACGAAGCCACAGAAAATGTCTGCAAAGTCATCGACAGATTTATGTAAAAAACATCCCCCCAGGGGGCTTCCGTAAAAGCAGGATTTCTGTTACACTGATCATGTCAGCTATTTGAATTCCACAAGCGGAACACCACACCTTCTGACAAAGGGTGTGGTGTTCCATTTATGAAAAGGAGGAAGCAGCAATGGATTACGAACGAAACACGAAAAAGCATATTACATTCCCTGTCCCGGGAACAGATATATCCATCCCTGCCACGATGATCTGCGGCAGTGTCCCCGGAAAAACCATTACCATTTCCGCGGGTGTTCACAGCCGGGAATATATCGGCATAGAAGCGGTCACTCGTCTGGCACAGGAACTGGTGCCGGAGATGGTGCAGGGAACGGTTTTGCTCCTGCATTGCTGTAACTACGCCGGCTTTATCAGCCGCAGCTCCGATGTGGTGCCCTTTGACGGAAAGAACCTGAATCGTGCGTTTCCCGGGGATGGGAATGGTACACAGACGCAGCGGCTGGCAGCTTTTCTGGAAGCAGAAATCATTCGCAATACCGACTATTTGGTAGACCTGCATTCCGGGGGCTTCTGTGAGGCGCTGACCCCTCATGTTTATTTCCATGGTGCGGCAGAGCCAAAGGTATGCGAACTGTCCCGGCAGATCGCGGAACTGACCAGTGCAGCCTATCTGGTACGCTCCACGGCAAAGAATGGCTTTTACAGCTATGCCGGCCAATGCGGTGTCCCGGCAATCATCCTGGAACGGGGCGGCAGCGGGCTGCTTCATGAGGACGAGGTGCTTGCGGATATGGCGGATGTAAGGAACATTCTTCGCGGATTGGGGTTTCTGACAGACGCTCCTGCTGCTCAAAACGTCCACAAGGTGATTCGAAATGGATATTATGTAAACTCACCTGCCAGTGGCTGCTGGTATCCCAGAAAGCGTCCTGGCGACCGCATCAAAAAGGGCGAAATCATTGGTCAGATTCGGGATATTTACGGTGCGCCTGTTTGCAGCGTTTTTGCGGAAGCAGGAGGCGTTATTCTATATCAAACAATTTCACTGGGCATTGAAAAGGGGAAACCAATGATCGCCTACGGGGAATTGACAGAGGAAGGATAGAAATATGGATGTGAAAATGGAGCAGCGGGTGAAGAAATACTGGACACAGCGTTCCCACGATTTTGGAACCGTGCGAAAGAACGAGCTGGAAAACGAAATGGGGCAAAGGTGGCTCCATGAGATCCAGCGGTTCCTTCCGGAGGGGAGAAAGCTGGACATTCTGGATGTGGGCACCGGCACCGGCTTCTTCGCGATTCTTTTGGCGGAAAAAGGACATCGGGTAGAGGGCATCGACCTGACCCCCGCCATGCTGGAGGAAGCCCGGACTCTGGCGAAGCAGCGGAATCTGGAGATCACTTTCCAGGAGATGGATGCGCAAAAGCTGGATTACCCGGATGAGGTCTTTGACGTAGTCATCAGCCGGAATCTCACATGGACGCTGCCAGACCCGGAGAGCGCCTATGCCGAGTGGTTCCGGGTGCTGAAGCCCGGCGGAGTTCTTCTGAATTTTGATGCGGACTATGCTTCCCATGTGCGCAGCCACAGCACCCAGAACCGCAAGGTCGCCCCGGACAGCCCCTATGGTCATGTGGGCATGACGGATGCACTGCAACAGGAGAACGACGCGATTACCCTTTCTATGGACATAGGGCAGACCCGCCCGGAATGGGACGGGGAGGTTTTGACCCGTGTGGGCTTTCAAAGCTGTCAAACGGATACGCAGGTTGGGAAACGTCTTCTGGGCGATTTGGACTTGACTACCGCGCCCATGTTCGGCATCTTCGCCAGAAAATAATGGGTCAATGAAA
>JALFGI010000248.1 GCA_022777455.1 Clostridiales bacterium
TTTCCGCTATAATAGAAAAGATACTAGGCAAGTGCGCGCTGATGGCGGAAGGCCTCTGTTTTTGGCGCAAATCTGCCATGGATACAAAGGATGAAACGTTCATGGAACTGATTGAATCGGTATTGCAGCAGCTGGGCGGAATGCAGTGGTCGGACTATCTGGACATTGCGCTGGTGGCCTTCCTGATTTACAAGGTGATTCCCCTGTTCAAATCCCCCAGCACCATGCGCATCGCCGGGGCGGTGACGGCCATGGTGCTGCTGTCGGCTCTTACCGGCCTGCTGCATCTTTATACCATTAACTTTATATTGAACCAGCTGATGTCCGTGGGACTGCTGGCGGTGGTGATTCTGTTCCAGCCGGAGCTGCGGCGCATGCTGGACCGTCTGGGCAGCACCGTGCGGCTGGGGGGGCTTTTCGGCAGCTCCAAGCCGGCGGCGGAAATGGACAATGTGATCTCCCAGACCGTGGCGGCCTGCGAGGTCATGAGCCGGGAGCATGTGGGTGCGCTGATTGTGTTTGCCCGGGATGCCCGGCTGGATGAATACTTCAAAACCGGCAGTCAGATCGACGGCGTGGTGTCCGAGCAGCTCATCCGCAATATTTTCTTCCCCAAGGCCGCCCTTCACGACGGCGCCATGATCATCCGGGACGGGCGTGTTGCCGCTGCCGGCTGTGTGCTGCCCCTGTCCGACAGCAGCCACCTCAGCGCCGACCTGGGCACCCGTCACCGTGCCGGTGTGGGCATGAGCGAGGCCTCCGACGCGGTGGTGGTGATTGTCTCCGAGGAGACCGGTACCATCTCCGTGGCGGTGGACGGCATGCTCAAGCGACACCTGGCACCCCAGACCCTGGAGCGTCTACTGTACAACGAGCTGTGCGCCGACCGGGATGCGGAGGAAGAAAACAAGCTGGCTGTGCGCCTGAGGCAGCGGCTGCGCGCTCTGGAAAGGAAGGACAGCAATGAAAAGTAAACTGATTTCGGCGGTGCTGTCCGTCCTCGTTGCCATGGCGCTGTGGCTGTATGTGATCACCACCGTCAGCCCCGGCTCCAAGGAGACGATTTACAACATTCCCGTGGTGCTGGCCAATGAGACCGTGCTCAACGAGCGGGGCCTGATGATTACCTACCAGTCCGCTTCCACGGCGACCCTGGTGCTCTCCGGCAACCGTACCGACCTGACCAAGGTGGATCAGAGCAACATCACATTGAAGGCCGACCTGTCCTCCATCTACGAGCCGGGCAATCAGATCCCCATCAGTTATTCCACCTCCTTCCCCGGCAACGTGGCCAGCAACGCCTTCGTCATTGAATCCAAAACCCCCGGCAGAATCTACCTGAATGTGGAGCGCCGGGTTTCCAAGGCAATTCCTGTGGAGGTCAAGTGGATTGGCTCCGTGCCCGACGGCTTCATCGCCGACCGGGACAATATGCTGCTGGAGTACCCCACCATCCAGATTACCGGCCCCCAGTCCGTGACCGACCAGATTGAAAAAGCGGTCATCGAGATAGATCTGACCGATCAGCGGGAGTCCATCAGCCGGGACAGTACCTATACATTGTGCAATGGAGAGGGTGAACCGGTGGATGCCGGCCTGATCACCACCAATGCAGAGATGATCCATCTGGAAGTGAAGATTCAGCGGGTCAAGGATGTGCTGCTGACCTACCACCTGGTGGAGGGCGGCGGTGCCAAGGCCGAGAATGTGCAGATCACGCTGAGCATGGAAAAGATCCGTGTCTCCGGAAGCGAGGCCGCTCTGGAGCTCATGGGTGACCAACTGGTGGTTGGCACCATTGACCTGTCGGAGATTTCCGAAGATACCGTCAAGACCTTTACCATTCCTCTGGAAGAGGGGATCACCAACCTCACCGGCGTGATGGAAGTCACCGCCGACATCCGTCTGACGGGTTTGAGTACCCGGGATTTCCTGATTCGCCAGATCAATGTGGTGAATGTGCCTGAGGGCCTGGAGGTGGAGCTGATCACCCAGGAGCTGACCGTGAAGGTCCGCGGACCTTCCGCCCAGGTTGCCAGCCTCAGTGACGACGATGTGATGATCGTGGTGGACTTCACCAATGCCGAGGTGGGCACGGCCACCTTCCCGGTGCGGGCGGTATTTACCGACGGCTTCCGGGATGTGGGCATTTTCAAGTCCGAAAGCGTCTCCGCCAGTGTGATGCAATTGGGCACCATGACCTCCGAGCCCACGGAGGAGATCACGGCAACGGAAGAGTCGGAGGCTGTGGGATAAATATCGGTGGATTGTAATTGAACGTACTGGCGCGGCAGCGCCCTTGGCTCTCCCTTTGGGAGAGCTGGCAGCCGTCAGGCTGACTGAGAGGGTACCGCAGTAAGATAATGGCAGCCGAATCCACGCCATACTGGCCCTCTCAGGGGCGCCCCTTACGGGGCAGCCAGCTCCCCCAGAGGGGGAGCCAAGGGGAACGGTTCCGGTATTCCAAATTACATTTAGACTGATTGCTGATTCAAGCGAAAGTGTGTAAAAAGTAAAATGAAAAGGGGATAATGACCTTGGTCAAAAGTATGACCGGCTACGGCCGTGCCGTCCAGACGGTGAACGGAAGAGAGTTCACTGTGGAGATTCGCAGCGTCAATAACCGATATCTGGATTGCTCCGTGAAGCTGCCCCGGATGCTCTCCTTCGCGGAGGACACCCTGAAGCAGGCTGTGAAAGCCACCATTTCCCGGGGCAAGGTGGATGTGTTTGTCACCCAACGTTCCGAAGGCGCCTCCGATGTGAAGATCACCCTGAACAGCGCCATGGTGGCAGGGTACCTGGAAGCCATGAACGCAATGGCTGAGGAATTCAAAATCCGGGAGGACATCAGCGTGGCATTGCTCTCCGGAATGCCGGAGGTATTCACCGTGGACAAGCCCCAGGTGGATGAGGAGCAGCTGCTGCATGATCTGATGGGCGTGGTGAATGCCGCTCTGGATAATTACGATGCCATGCGCACCAAAGAAGGCCTGGCCCTGAAAAATGATCTGACGAACCGGGGCAATACCATCCGGGAGCTGGTGAGCCAGGTGGAGGCGGGCAATGCCCAGACCGTCATCGACTACCGCACCCGGCTGTACAACAAGCTCCAGGAGGTGCTGGCCAACACCGCCATCGACGAAAGCCGCATCCTCACCGAGGCTGCCATCTTTGCCGACAAGGTGGCCGTGGACGAGGAGACCGTCCGCCTGAGAAGCCATCTGGAGCAAATGGATTCCATGCTCTCTGCCGGCGGCCCCATTGGCAGAAAGCTGGACTTCCTGCTCCAGGAAATGAACCGGGAGGCCAATACCATCGGTTCCAAGTGCACCGACGTGCGCCTGGCCAGAGTGGTGGTGGATATCAAAGCCGAGCTGGAAAAGATTCGGGAACAGACCCAGAACATTGAGTAATATAATACATATTCTTCCAAAGGAGGAACCCCATGAAGCTGGTGAACATCGGATTTGGCAGCATGGTTGCCGCCGGGCGGATCCTGGCGGTGGTGGACCCGGACTCCGCGCCCATCAAGCGTGTGGTGCAGGAGGCCAGGGACAGAGGGATGCTGATCGATGCCTCCTACGGCCGAAAGACCCGGGCGGTGCTTTTGATGGACACCGACCATGTGATCCTGTCCGCCCTGACCACCCAGGCCCTGGGCGACCGGTGGCAGGGAAAGCTTGAAGAAGAGACAGAGGAGAACCAAGAATGAGCCAAGGAAAGCTGTTTGTTATTTCCGGTGCGTCCGGTGTGGGCAAGGGCACGGTATTGGAGCTGATGATGAAGGAAAGGCCGGACCTGTCTTTCTCTGTGTCCGCAACCACCCGGCCCCCCCGTCCCGGCGAGGTGGACGGAAAGCACTATCACTTTGTGACCCCGGAGCAGTTTGAGCGGATGATCGATGAGAATGCGTTCCTGGAATACGACAGGCATAACAAATGCTGCTACGGCACCCCCAGAGCCCAGATCGAGCAGAAACGGGAGAAGGGGCATGTGCTGCTGGACATTGAGCCCAAGGGAGCAAAACAGGTAAAAGAAGCGGTGCCGGATGCGGTGCTGATTTTCATCATGCCGCCCTCCATGGAGGAGTTGGAGCGCCGCCTGAGAGGCCGGGGAGACACGCCGGAGGACCAGATTGAGATCCGCCTGGAGCGGGCAAAATGGGAAATGGAGCAGCGCGATTGGTACGACCATGTGGTGGTCAACGACGTGGCCAGCCGCTGCGCCCGGGAAATTCTCGCCATCATCGACGAATGATGAAAGTTCAAAAAGCAAAATTGTAATTTGGCGGGCAGATACGGCAGCCCCTCTTGGCTCTCCCTTTGGGAGAGCTGGCAGCCGTCAGGCTGACTGAGAGGGTTACCGCAGAGAAGGAAATACCATCTTAATATGCTGCGTGTTGCCCTCTCAGGGGCGCCCCTAACGGGGCAGCCAGCTCCCCCATAGGGGGAGCCAAGGGGGGGCGGCAATTCTGCCCGCCAAATTATCATTTGCCGATTTGCTATACAAAACTGATACGAAAATTTATTTATGGAGGCTACGAAAAATGCTTTATCCCCCTGTTGCTGATTTGCTGAAGAATGTGGAGAGCCGTTATCTGCTGGTGAACGTGGTTGCCCATCGGGCCCGCCAGATCGCTGCCGAGGCAGAGGCTTTCCAGGAAGACCTGCCCGAGAAGCCCGTTACCATGGCCATCCGTGAGGTTGCCGACGGCGAGCTCACCGCTTCCGTCAAGGAAGAGTACAAACACTAATCTGATTCCGGAGGGCTTATGATCGCTCAAATTGCTGTTTCTGCGGCTGTTTTTGCCATTGACAAGCCCTATTCCTACCGTATTCCCGGGGAAATGGAGCTGCAGCCCGGTCACCGGGTTCAAGTCAGCTTCGGGCGGGCCAACAAGGCATCCGAGGGCATTGTCCTGGCGGTTGTGCCGGGGCAGGAGGAAGGGCTGAAAGCCGTTCAGCGGGTGCTGGACGACGAGCCCCTGCTCACGGCCCACCAGCTTCGTCTGGCAGCCTTCCTGCGGGAGCGGTATTTCTGCACCTTTTTTGATGCCATCCGGGCCATGCTTCCTGCGGGGGTGTGGTTCAACACCAAAGCCAGTTTTTCCCTCACCCAGGACCGCAGCTGGAAGACGGCCGCCATCCGCAAGGAGGGGGCTGCTGCCATTTTGCAGCTTCTGGAAACCCTGGGCGCAGCGGCGGAGGAAGAGGTGCTGGAAAAAGCCGTGCCTTCCCGGGCAGTGTTCGAGGAGGCCATCGGCTATCTGCTGAAGAAAAAATGGATCACCTCCCAGCAGGAGTTTCAGCGCCGGATCGGAGATAAAACCGAGAAGGTGGCCACCCTGGCGGTGCCGGCGGAGCAGGCCATGGAGTTCGCCGCTGCCAGGCCCAAATCCGCCGCCCTGCAGCGCAGCGTTCTGGAACTGCTGTGCAGCGTGGGCAGTGGTGCGGTGAAGGACATCTGCTACTATACCGGCGCCACCGCCTCTACCCTGAAGCGGCTGGAGCAGCTGGGCTATGTCAGCTTTTCGGAGCGGCCCGTGCTGCGCTGCCGGGAGATTCGCCCCGCGGAAATTCAGCGCCCCCTGGTGCTGAATGAGGAGCAACAGCGCTGCTATGAGGGACTTTCCGCCCAAATGGAACAGACGGCTCCCGGGGTGGCACTGCTCTACGGTGTCACCGGCTCCGGAAAGACCTTGGTGTACATCCGCCTGATTCAGAAATGTCTGGAAAGCGGGAAAACCGCCCTGCTTCTGGTGCCGGAAATCGCGCTGACCCCCCAGCTTCTTGGCCTGATGGCTGCCTGGTTCGGGGATGGCGTGGCTGTGCTCCACAGCAGTCTGGGTATGGCCGAGCGGTACGACCAGTGGAAACGGGTCCGCAGCGGCGAGGCCAGAGTGATCATAGGCACCCGCTCGGCGGTGTTTGCTCCCAGTACCCAGCTGGGGCTGATCATCCTGGACGAAGAACAGGAGCATTCCTATAAATCCGAAAATTCTCCCCGGTATTCTGCCCGGGAAGTAGCCATCTGGCGGGGGGTAAAGGAGAATACCCTGGTGGTGTTCGGCTCGGCCACCCCCAGCGTGGAGAGTATGTATCGGGCCAAAACCGGGGATTATTCCCTGTATACGTTAAAAAATCGCTACAATGGCCGCCCCCTGCCGGAGGTAGAGATTGTGGACCTGCGGGAGGAAGTTAAGCTGGGGAACGACCTTTCCCTGAGCTATCCTCTGCGGGAAGCGATTCTGGACAACTGGAACCGGGGGGACCAGACGGTGCTCCTGCTCAACCGCCGGGGCAACAGCCGTGCCCTGGTGTGTGTGGACTGCCGCCAGACCCCGGAGTGTCCCCGCTGTTCCATTCCCATGACTTACCACAGCGCCAACGGGCGGCTGATGTGCCACTACTGCGGCTTCTCCCAAAGCGTGCCCCAGCGCTGCCCCCAGTGCGGCGGCCCCATGAAAACCATGGGCACCGGCACCCAGAAGGTGGAGCAGGAGCTAAAGGCGCTGTTCCCGGAGATCACCGTGGACCGGATGGATGCCGATACGGTGAGCGCCGTGAACACCCATGAAAAAATTCTGGAGCATTTCCAGAAGGAAAATGTAGCCGTGCTCCTGGGTACCCAGATGGTGGCCAAGGGCCTGAATCTGCCGAAAGTCACCCTGGTTGGGGTGCTGGATGCGGACCTTTCCCTGTACACCGGCGGCTACCGGGCGGGAGAGACCACCTTCAACCTGCTCACCCAGGTGGTGGGACGGGCGGGCAGAGGTGAGCGGCCGGGCAGGGCGGTGGTGCAGACCATGGTCCCCGAGCATCGGCTGATTCAGCTGGCGGCCCGGCAGGATTACGATGGCTTTTACGATCTGGAAATCGGCCTGCGCCGGGTGCAGAATGTGCCTCCCTTCGGCGACCAGCTGATGGTCACCTTCCAGGGACAGGAGGAAGGGGCGGTGCTCCGGGGGGCGGTGAAATTCCGGGACAGCCTGCGTTCCTGCCTGACCCAGCCCCAATATGCTTCCGCCCAGGCGGACATTTTGGGCCCCGCCCCCTGCCCGGTGCCGAAGATCAATTACCATTACCGCTACCGGCTCACCGTCAACTGGCGCATGGACAAGCCCTTGCGCCAGCTGATTGCCTGGCTCCTGCAGGAATTCGGAAAAGACAAGCAAAACCGTGGCGTCTCCGCCTTCGCGGATGTGAACGGGTTTGAATGAGCGATCTGTAGAGGGGAATATCATCCTCCCTTGCAGGATCAGCCCACAGTGACGTACCATACACACAGCCAACCGTAGGGGCGGATATCATCCGCCCGTGCGGTACTAACCCACCCAATCACACAGCCCTGGCGAATTCGCACCATGCCGGACACAATACCATTCAACCAAACACGCATTATTTCCAACCTGGCGGGCGGCTAATAGCCGCACCTACGGTGGCTGTGGAGATATATTGAAGACGAGGAGAGAGAATATGGGACTTCGTAAAATTCTGACAACCGACGAGCCCGCCCTGCACAAGGTTTGCAGACCGGTGGATAAATTCGACTGGCGGCTGCACAAGCTGCTGGATGATATGCACGAAACCCTGGCCGAGGCCAACGGCGTGGGCCTGGCCGCTCCCCAGGTGGGCATTCTGCGCCGGGTGGTGATCGTGGACACCGGAGAGGAAATCCTGGAGCTGGTGAACCCGGAGCTGCTGGAAACCGACGGGGAGCAGGAGGGGGCCGAGGGCTGCCTCAGCGTCCCGGGGAAGTACGGTCTGGTGAAGCGCCCCTATTACGCCAAGGTTCGGGCCCAGGACCGGGATGGAGAATGGTTCGAGGCGGAGGGCGAGGAGCTGATTGCCCGGTGCTTCTGTCATGAGCTGGACCATCTGGACGGCATTGTGTACACCGAGGTCATGGAGCGCTTCCTGACCGAGGAGGAATTGAACGCGGAAGCGGAGGAAGAAGCTTGAGAGTTGTTTTCATGGGAACGCCGGACATTGCGGCCACCTGCCTGAAAAAAATACTGGCGGACGGCTTCAACGTGGTGGGCGTTTATACCCAGCCCGACCGGCCCAAGGGCCGGGGCATGAAGTTGGTGGCTTCTCCCGTGAAGCAGGTTGCGGTGGACGCGGGGATTCCCGTGTTCCAGCCGGAAAACTTCCGGGAGGAAGAGACGATGCAGCAGCTGCGGGACTTAAAGCCCGATGTGTGCGCCGTGGTGGCCTACGGAAGAATTCTGCCCCAGAAGGTGCTGGATATTCCCAAGTTTGGCTGCATCAACATCCATGCCAGCCTTCTGCCCAGCTACCGGGGCTCTGCCCCCTACCAGTGGGCCGTGCTGGATGGTTTGAAGGAAACCGGCGTGACCGCCATGTATCTGGTGCGGGAAATGGATGCCGGTGACATCATTGATGTTTCCAAGACGCCCATTGGCGAAAATGAGACCGCCGGAGAGCTGCTGGACCGGCTGGCAGTGCTGGGCGCGGACCTGCTGAGTAAGACCCTTTCCCGGTTTGCCGCCGGGGAGGAGGTGCCCTGTACCCCCCAGGACGAAAGTAAGGTCAGCTATGCCCCCATGCTGGACAAGACCATGTGCCCCATCGATTGGAGCAAGACCGCCCAGCAGGTTCATGACCATGTGCGCGGACTCCATCCCTGGCCCGTGGCCACCATGGAGCTGGAGGGGAAACTGTTTAAAGTGCACGAAACCAGAGTGGTGCCCGGTTCGGGAGAGCCCGGCAAAATTCTGGCGCTGAATAAAACCGGCCTCGTCATCGCCTGCGGAGAAGGCGCGGTGGAGATCCGTTCCCTCCAGGCCGAGGGCGGCAAGCGGATGGCTGCGCCGGACTACTTCCGGGGCCACCCCCTGAATTTCTGATGGGTGCCCGGGAAACGGCGCTGAACGCGCTGATTGCCTGCCGGAAAAACGGCGCCTGGCCCAACGCTGCTCTGAAAGATTATCTGCAGCGGGACCGGCTGGACAGCCGGGACGCGGCTTTGGCCACCAGACTGGTGTACGGGGTGCTGCAGAACCGGGAGAAGCTGAGTTTCTATCTGAAGCAGTTCCTCACCGGCAAGCTCTCCGGGCTGCATCCGGTGGTGAAGGACATTCTCCATCTGGGACTGTACCAGATTTCCGAATTGGACCGGGTGCCGGACAGCGCCGCCGTGAACGAGGCGGTAGAGCTGGCGAAAAAATACTGCCCCAAGCAGAAAAACGCCCCGGCTTTGGTGAATGCCGTGCTGCGAAAGGCCGCGTCCACCCGGGGCAGCTGGGTGGAGCCGGTGAGCTACGCGGAGCGGTACAGCCACCCGGAGGAGCTGGTCACCCTTTTGAAAAAGAGCCTACCCAAGGGGAAGCTGGAGCCCATGCTCATTGCGGACAATACCGCTCCCCAGACGGTGGTGCAGGTGAATCTGCTGAAAATCACCACGGAAAAGTTAGTGGAATTGCTGGAAAACCAGGGCATCGGCTGGGAAAAACACCCCTGGATGGAAAGCTGTCTGATCCTCTCCGGTGTGGGCAATCTGGAGCGGCTGGATGCCTTCCGGGAGGGACTGTTTTATGTCCAGGACCCTGCTTCCCGGCTCAGTGTTCAGTGCGCGCAGCTTCAAAAGGGCTGGCATGTTCTGGACTGCTGTGCCGCCCCCGGAGGCAAGAGCTTTGCTTCTGCCATCGCCATGGAGGGCACGGGCAGCATCCTATCCTGCGATATCTACCCCCACAAGGCGGAGCTGATTGCCAAAGGAGCCCATCGACTGGGTTTTGAGAACATCACCGTTCAGTGCCGGGATGCCGCCCTGGAAAATCCCCAGTGGCTTGGGCGGTTCGATGCGGTCATCGCCGACGTGCCCTGCTCCGGCTTGGGCATCATCCGAAAAAAACCGGACATTCGCTATAAAAACCTGGCCGAGCTGGAGGGGCTGCCCCCGCTGCAGCGGGCCATCCTGGAAAACCAGGCGAAATACGTCCGCCCCGGCGGGGTGCTGCTGTATTCCACCTGTACGGTGCTTCCAAGAGAGAACCAGGAGGTGGTGAACGCCTTCCTGGCGGACCACCCGGAATTTTGCACTGAGCCTCTGGACCTGCCGGAGGTGTTCCCCAGGAATGATACCGGGATGCT
>JALFGI010000274.1 GCA_022777455.1 Clostridiales bacterium
AGTGGAATGCAGGCAGCGGTCCGCCGCATTGGAGGCCGCCAAGCCAAAAAAGGAGCCCGGAACCGGAATGGTGAAAAAAATCGTTGCTGCGGTATTTCTGATGGCGCTGCTGTGCGTGGGCGCCTACCTGGGGGTGACCCGCTATCTGATTCCCCAGCAGAAATACAAGGATGCCGAAGCATTGCTGGAGGCCGGACGCCGGGAGGAAGCCATCGAAGCCTTCCAGGCCCTGGGAACCTTCAAGGATTCCCCGGACCGGGTTCTGGGCATTCAGATCGACTGGTACAACCAGGCGGAGCAGCTGCTGTCCGCGGGGGATGCCTGCCGGGCCGCCGCCATTTTCGGCGGGCTTAAGGACTTCCAGGATGCCCGGGAGCGCAGCCGCGCCCTGTGGGAGGAGATTATTCCGCCCCAGACCATCACCGCCGGAGGCTGGTACACCGCCGCCCTGCGCTCCGACCGGACCGCCGTGGCCACCGGCGACGACCGGGAAAAACAGTGCTGGGTTGGCTCCTGGCTGAACATCCGCTCCATCAGCGCCGGAAGAGAACACACCCTTGGCCTTCGGACGGACGGCACCGCGGTGGCTGCCGGATACAACGGCGACGGCCGGGGAAACGTGGACCAGTGGCGGGATATGGTTGCCGTGTGTGCCGGACAGTGGCATACCGTGGGACTGAAGTCCAACGGCACCGTCATCGGTCTTGGCTGTGACAACGACGGACGAATCGACTTTGACGGCTGGCAGGACATCCGAAACATCTCCGCCGGACGGAATCATACCGTGGGTCTGAAAGCCGACGGCACTGCCCTGGCGACAGGAGACAACACGCAGGGACAATGCAACGTTCAGGGCTGGAACCAGCTCACTGCTGTCTCCGCCGGCGGCACCCACACCCTGGGGTTGAAACGGGACGGCACCGTGGTGGCCGCAGGAAGCAACGAGGATGGGCAGTGCCATGTGTCCGATTGGGTGGACATGGTGGCTGTTTCCGCCGGATACTATCACAGCGTGGGCCTGCGCTCCGACGGAACCGTGGTGGCGGTGGGCTTCAATGATTACGGCCAGTGTGACGTGGAGCAGTGGACGGATATCGTCGCCATCTCCGCCGGAGGCTGGCACACCGTGGGCCTGAAATCCGACGGCTCCATCGTGGCCGTCGGCCGGAACGAAGAAGGCCAATGCGAAATCCTGGGCTGGGATAATATGATGCTCCCGGGGTAAATCGCAACTGGCGGCTGGAACCGACGCACCTCTTGGCTCCCCCTATGGGGGAGCTGGCTGCCCCGTTAGGGGCAGACTGAGAGGGCAATGCATTTGCCATTACCTTACTGCGGTACCCTCTCAGTCAGCCTGTTCGGCTGACAGCTCTCCCAAAGGGAGAGCCAAGGGCCGCCAGCGGCAACCAACACCCCGCCAAATTATCATTTGTCTGGTAATTTATCCTGTTCCCGATAAAAATTCAGCGGCTGACCAAGCGGTCAGCCGCTGTTGCAATTGAGAAAGGGAAATCAGTTCTGCTTGCGCTTGGAAACCACGTCGAAGATGACGGCGGCCAGCAGGACCAGGCCCTTGACCACCTTCTGGTAGTTGGCATCCACGCCCATGATGGACATACCGATGTTGATCACGCCCATCAGGATGGCGCCCACGATGACACCGGGGACGGTGCCGATGCCGCCGTAAGCGGAAGCGCCGCCGATGAAGCAGGAGCCGATGGCATCCATCTCGTAGTTCTGGCCGTAGGTGGGCTGAGCGGAAGTCAGACGGGCAATGGTGAGCATACCGGCAAAGGCAGCCAGCAGGCCCATGTTGGCATAGGCGACGAAGTAAATCTTATTGGTGTTGATACCGGAGAGCTTGGTAGCCAGCTCATTGCCGCCCACGGCATAGAAGTGGCGGCCAATGGTGGTCTTGGATGTGATGTAGGAATAGATGGCGATGATCAGGGCAACCCAGATCAGTGCGGTGGGCAGGCCCTTGTGCTTGGCCAGCTTGTAGGAGAAGAAGCCGATGAGGGCAACGATCACCACGGACTTGACCACGGTGGAGGTCATGGACTCCACCTCGTAGCCCTTCTTCAGCCGGTTGGCCCGGCCAGCAAAGGTCACCACCACATAAATCACCGCAGCAATGGCAGCAATCACCAGGCAGAGAATATTGATGTTCTCCCCGTGGAAGAGATCGGGAACATAGCACTTCGCGCCGCCGCCGAACAGGCGGACAAAGGTCTCGTCCTTCACGGCCAGGGTCTTGCCCTGAAGCACCACGTTGGACAGGCCCCGGAACACCAGCATGCCGGACAGGGTGGTGATGAAGGGAGGCACCTTCACATAGGCAATCCAGAACGCCTGCCAGGAGCCAATGGCCAGACCGATGGCCAGCATGGCCAGAACGGCAATCCACATATTCACACCTTTGCTCATCATCACAGCGCCGACAGCGCCCACGAAGCAGACCACAGAGCCCACAGACAGGTCGATGTTGCCGCCGGTGAGGATACACAGCAGCATACCGGTGGCCAGCACGAACACGTAGGCATTCTGGGCGAACAGGTTATTGATATTCTGGGGGAGCAGAATTTTTCCCTTGGTCTGCCAGGTAAAGAAGGCAGCCACCAGCACCAGAACCAGCACCATGGTGTACTTCTGGACAAAGTCCATCACAGACTTCTTGGTCAGGGGAGAAGCCTTGGCCCCCGCGGAAACATCCAATGTTACATCCTTTTTCATCTGCTGATTCTCCTTTGTTATTTGTTGGTGGATTTCAGGATGGCGCCCATGATCTTCTCCTGGGTGGCTTCCTGCCCGGTGAACTCGCCCACAACACGGCCTTCGTTCAGTACATAAATGCGGTCGCTCATGCCCAGGACCTCCGGCAGCTCGGAGGAAATGATGATCACGGACTTGCCTTCCGCCGCCAGCTGGTTGATGATGCAGTAGATTTCATACTTGGCGCCCACGTCGATACCCCGGGTGGGCTCGTCCAGGATCAGAATATCCGGCTCGGTGAACATCCACTTGGCCAGAAGCACCTTCTGCTGATTGCCGCCGGACAGGTTGCCCACGTTCTGCTCCACGGTGGGGCACTTGGTGCTGAGCTTCTTTTTGTAGTCTACGGCAACGGAATATTCCTTGTCCTGGTCGATGACGCCACGATTGGAAACCGCGTCCAGATTGGCCAGGGTGGTGTTGACACGGATGGGGTTGGACAGGATCAGGCCGCTGCCCTTCCGGTCCTCGGTGACGTAGGCCAGGCCATGCTTGATGGCGTCCTTGACCTTGTGCATGTGGACTTCCTTCCCCTGGATGAACACCTGGCCGGAAATGTTGGAGCCATAGCTGTGACCGAACACGGACATGGCCAGCTCCGTTCTGCCCGCGCCCATCAGGCCGGAGATGCCCACCACTTCGCCCTTGCGGACATGGATGGAAACATCGTCCACCACCTTTTTATCGGTGTAGATGGGATGGTACACATTCCAGTTTTTGATTTCCATGGACACATCGCCGATTTTCACACCCTGGCGCTTGGGGAACCGGTCGGAAATTTCCCGGCCCACCATGCCCTTGATGATGCGGTCCTCACTGATGTCGTCCACGCCCTTGTGCAGGGTTTCGATGGTGTGGCCGTCCCGAATGACGGTGATATCGTCCGCCACATAGGAGACCTCGTTGAGCTTGTGGGAGATAATGATGGAGGTCAGGCCCTCCTGCTTGAAGCGCAGCAGCAGATCCAGCAGTGCCTTGGAATCCGTCTCGTTCAGAGAGGAAGTGGGCTCGTCCAGAATCAGCAGCTTTGCATTCTTGGCCAGCGCCTTGGCGATTTCCACCAGCTGCTGCTTGCCCACGCCGATGTCCTTGATCAGCGTGTGGGAGGATTCGGTGAGGCCCACGGCGCGCAGATACTTGGTGGCCTCTGCATGGGTCTCGTTCCAGTCGATGGCAAAGCTGCTGCCTTTTTCGTTGCCCAGGAACATGTTTTCCGCGATGGTCATCTGAGGCACCAGCGCAAGCTCCTGGTGGATGATGACGATCCCCTTTTCTTCGCTGTCCTTGATTTTGGAGAAATGACAGACTTCTCCGTTATAGATGATATCGCCGGAATAGCTGCCGTGGGGATAAATACCGCTGAGTACTTTCATCAGCGTGGATTTACCGGCACCGTTCTCACCGACCAATGCGTGGATGGTACCACGCTCTACCACCAGATTCACGTCGTCAAGGGCCTTGACGCCGGGGAACTCTTTGGTGATATTTTTCATTTCCAGAATAATGTCCGACAAGTTACCGCCTCCGCAACATGGATTTTCTACGAATTCGCGGTGGGTGCCGGGAATCCGCAAGAAGTCTGAAAAAGCGCGTTTTTGCAGCGAAAAGCCATTGGTTTTTCGCCACAAAATCACGTTCTTTCATGCTGAATTACTTTTGGATATTGGGCAAGGCGCAAGCGCCTTGCCCAATCGGTCAATCGTTCAAATCTGAAGCTTAAGTGAAATTACTCCAGGCCCAGCTCAGCAGCGGTGTAGTAGCCGGAGTCGACCAGCAGCTCCTGAATCATGTCGGGAGTAGCGGCAACAGGCTCGCACAGGTAGGAGGGGATGACGCCGGTGCCGTTGTCGTAGGTCTCGGTGTCGTTGATCTCAGGCTCAGTGCCTTCCAGGATGGCGGTGACCATCTTGACAACCTGAGCAGCCAGGGTACGGGTGTCCTTGAACACGGACATGGACTGAGTGCCCTCCAGCATGGAGATGGTGGACAGAACGTCGCAGTCCTGGCCGGTCAGCACGGGCCACTCGCCGGTGTAGTTGGCCTTCAGAGCGTTCTGGACGCCCAGGGAGGTGGAGTCGTTGGAGCACAGAACAGCATCCAGCTGGGTGCCGTCAGCGTAGTAGGAGCTCAGGATGGTCTCGAAACGAGCCTGAGCAGCGTCGGTTGCCCAGTTAGCGGTAGCAACGACAGCCTTCTCGGTCTGGCCGGAGGGGCAAACCAGCTTGCCGGACTCCAGGTAAGGAGTCAGGATGCTCATGGCACCGTCGAAGAAGAAGTTGATGTTGTTGTCGCCGGGGTCGCCGGTGATGAACTCGATGTTGAAGGGGCCTTCCGCATTGTCCAGATCCAGAGCATCACGGATGAACTCGCCCTGCTTCACGCCAACCAGCCAGTTGTCGAAGGTGGCGTAGTAAGTAACGGCATCGGAGTTCATGATCAGACGGTCGTAAGCGATGACGGGGATGCCGGCTTCCTTGGCCTGGGCCAGAACGGTGCCCAGAGAATCGCCGTCGATGGAAGCGATAACCAGAACTTCGCAGCCGTCAGCGATCATGGTCTCGACCTGAGAAACCTGGGTGGGGATGTCATTGGCAGCGTACAGCAGCTCGACTTCGTAGCCGGCTTCCTTCAGCTGAGCTTCCATGTTGGCGCCGTCCTGGTTCCAACGCTGCAGATCCTGGGTGGGCATGGAAACGCCGACCAGCTTGCCTTCTGCCTTGGCGGAGCCGCCGAGAACAGCGCAGCAAGCAACAACCATGGCCAGAGCAATCACGAGGGAAAGAATCTTCTTCATTTGTGTGTGCCTCCTAAAAATTTTATGTTACAGCCCAAATGGGCAATAACTACAAAAAATACAGGATATCCCGCTTTACCGGTTTCGGAAATCCAAACTGCCGCGGGATTCGTGTTCATGATACCATTCTTCCCCAGGGTTTTCAAGAAGTGGATTTGTACAAGATTCACAAAATATTTTTAGTTATTTTGCCGATCGAAATCGATTTCAAAGATCTTGTTCTCTTTCAATATATACAAATTTGTTTTCAGACCATCGGCATTCATAAGTGAATCGTGAAGTTGTAATTTGGCGGGCAGTGCCCGCGGACAATGGCGCACCGGGCCGGTGCGAAATCCGGGACTCCTGGGCAGCGCCCGGTAACGTTTTTGCGTGCCAGGCTACAACAATCGCCCAGCCAGTGTAGGGGAGGCTCGTAGCCTCCCGCGCAGTATCATCCACAAAAATAAACCGGGTTGGGCGAATTCGTACGATG
>JALFGI010000280.1 GCA_022777455.1 Clostridiales bacterium
GAGAATCACCATGACAAAGATTGCATTGGAGGATTTCGGGATTCTTTTTGATGCGCTGACCACAAAGGTATCAGCAATTCCTGTGAAAGTGCTTCGCCGGTTCAAGGAGGAAATCTACAGCTATGCAATCACATCTCACCCCGGCCCAACAATGCAGGGGGCGCCCATTGACGACAGTGCGATTCCAGAAGATATGCTTGCTATTTCTATCGGTCTTCCGAAAACCGGTACTTACGGAATCCGCAGTGTGCTGAACACAGATTCCTGGTACCGAGACATTGTGATGGATGATTTGAAAGCTTACAACTATTCTTATGATGACCGAATTGAATATGGCTTTCAGGAAGTGTTTAAGGGATGCGGCGGCTTTCTTCCCGTGCACAAATATCTGGCAAATTCCAGTGCAGATTACCCCAATGTAAGAGAAAGGGCAGCTCGCAATTTTGAAGACCTTTTCTCAAATACCATCAGGAACAGCAGAGAGTATACCAAGCAATATCGCTCGATTATGGACTTATGGACAAAGGAGAAGGATTCCCCGAAAAAAGCATATCGTTTAATGGGTCAGCTCCCTGAAGAGAAGATTGTAGTTTCGGAGTTGGAAGAAATCCTGAAAGAGATTTTCATGGACAATCCTGAGATTTTGAAAAGTCCGATCAATGGAGTTCCTACAGACATTCGCCGGTTGATCAGAGTGTATGATTATCTGAAATGGGGAAGAAAATAAGAGGTCGATTCCATCCAAGTGCCCGCAAATGCGGGAACAAAGAGAGAACGACCTCTAATTAAGGGACATTCCCGCAAGGTGCCTGCTACACAGGAACACTTACGTTTCTGTACCTTCAGTAACTATTATATGCAAGAAGACGGGAAAAGTAAAGCAGAAAAAATAAATTATTTTTGAAAAGACCGTTTGAAACTGTAAATTCACAGAAGTATTGTTGACATGGGCAAATACCGATTTTTCCTTGCAATTTTCCCGTCTGTATGCTAGAATGTTTCAATGATAACTATGCGTAACGGACGGGAGGAATTGGCTTGAAGCGGTGCTGTGCCATGCTGTGCGGCTTTTTTGTGATTTTTGCCGCCCTTTTTGTCCTCCCCGTGTCCGCGGAGAGCGCAGCCTCCAAAGTGGATATGTACTGCACCGTGAACAACGACGGTGACTGCCTGGTGAGCATGACGGTGACCCTGCGCATGGAGGCATCCGACGAAGGCCTGACCTTCCCCCTGCCCTACAGCGCCAGCAACGTCACCATGAACGGCGGCTCCGTCTCCACCTCCCGGGTGGGGGACAAGACCCTGGCTGCCCTGAGCCGGGTGGTGGGCGGCCTGACGGGAGAATTCACCGTCCGATTCGACTATGAGCTGCCCAAGGCCGTGAGCGTCACTTCCGACCGGCAGCTTCAGCTGACGCTGCCCATGCTGTGCGGCTTCGACTATCCGGTGGAAAGCCTGAGCTTCATCATCACCCTGCCGGACAACATCGAGACCAAGCCCACCTTCACCAGCACCTACCAGCAGAACGGCTTTGAATCCAATCTGGAGCTGACCATCACCGGCAACATGATCACCGGCTCCAGCGTCAACACCCTGAACGACCACGAGGCCGTCACCATGACCATGGCGGTGTCCAAGGACATGTTCCCCACCGTCAGCACCTACCAGCGCACCGGCAACCCGGAGATTATCCCCATGGCGGTTTTCGCGGGACTGGCGCTATTATATTGGCTGGTGTTCCTGCGCACCCTGCCGCCCCAGCATCAGCGGGCCACCGTGCCCCCGGAGGGAATCTCCGCCGGCGAGCTGGGCTGCCGGGTGACCATGAGCGGCGGCGATCTGAGCATGATGGTGATGTCCTGGGCCCAGATGGGCTACCTGCTCATCCGTCCCGACGGCGGACGGGTGCTGCTGTACAAGCAGATGGACATGGGCAACGAGCGCAGCCTCTTTGAGGTGCGGGTGTTCCAGTCCCTCTTTGCCGACCGCCGGGTGGTGGACTGCAGCAGAGCGTACTACGCCAAGCTGTGTGCCAAAACCGCCTCCATGGTGCCGGGAGAAAAGGCCATGTGCCGCCCCAAATCCGGCAGCCGGAAGATCTTCCGTTGGCTGCTGTGCATCAGTCAGGCCTTCTGCGGCATGTGCATCGCCATGAACATGACTTCCATTCCCGTGCTGCAGATCATGTTTTCCCTGATTTTCGGCGTGCTCAGCGCCATTTCCGCATGGCAGATTCATGAATTCGCCATGCACATTCTGTTCCGCACCCGGTCCAAAGCCTGGATCTCCCTGGCCCTGTGCCTGTTCTGGGTGCTGCTGGGCCTGATCGCCGGCCAGCCCTGGGTGCCCCTGGTATCCGTCATCGTGCAGCTGCTGATGGGGTATCTGGCTGCCTACGGCGGAATGCGCACGGAACGAAACCGCAGCGAGGCGGGGGAAATTTTGGCCATCCGCCGTTTCCTGCGCCGCATCCCCCGGCCCGAGGCCGCCCGGCTCATCAAGCTGGACCCGGACTACTTCTTCCGCATGGCCCCCTATGCCATCGCCCTGGGGGTGGGCAAGCCCTTTGCCGCCGCCTTTGGCAGGAGGAAGCTGGAGCCGTGTCCCTACCTCATCACCAAGAGCCAGAACAGCCGCACCGCCGAGGACTGGATGCGCCTGATGATCCAAACCGTCGCCCTGATGGACGACCGCTACCGCCGGACCCAAACCGAACGATGGATGGCCATCCGGTTCCGATAAGTGCATCACACCCCCGGGAAAATCCGGGTGTGCGTAACACAGTAATTCTATGAATGATTGATTACGTCATCTGTCTTGCAGGGTTGGTAACACGAAAACAGGCGATACCCGGTTGCTTTGACCGGGTATCGCTTTTTCATGGTCACAGCGCGTTTATAAGTGCCGAACCGGGAAAAATACCCAAAAAAGTTGCCAAACGGGTATTGCACAAAGGCGGAAAATCTGCTACCATAACAGGGTATATATTCCGGGCTGGCTCTGCCCGGCCAGAACCCTAAGAAGATCAGGGAGGAAAGGAAAATGAAGAAACGACTTTTGGCGCTGGCCCTGTGCTTTGTGCTGGCGGTGAGTGTGCTGCCCATCACCGCCGCGGCGGATACTTACTATCTCACTTCTGTGACAATTAAGGCATCCGGCGTAAAGCAATTGTCCGATGGGAAATATTATGTGATTGTTACCAGCGCGATTGGCACTTACGATGGTGGGGAAATTGATATCACATCCCGCTTACTCCACATGGACGGCAACCTCTGTGGTGATCTTCTTGACAGCAATCAACAAAAAATCACCACGCCACCTGAAGAACAGACAACATATCTTGCAGCATTTCCGTTTTATGCTCTCCGCAGCACGGATAGCAATGATGTTTATTTGAAGGATGCTTCAATTCCTGTCAAATTGGATATCCCAGGGTATGCAATTGGAAGTTGCCTCTTCGATTATAGCAGAGAATACTTCAACTGTTACATCAATATAACTAAGGAGCATGAACACACCTGGCAGTTTACCCAGACGGACAGCACCTTGACGGCGACCTGCAAGAACTGTGACACCCCCCCAGTGACCCTGACCCTCTCCGCCCACTCCGTCACCCTGCCCAACAGCCCCTTCAACGCCCGGCTGGAAGGGTTGGAGCAGTTTAAGAAGGAAGTCCCCAGCGCGGTCATCGGTGATTTTGTCTACAAGTACAAGGGTTCCGGGGACAGCGAATACCGCGTTGTCACACCCACCGCCGCCAACGCGAAAGCCGGCGAATATCAGGTGGGCGTCCGGATTTCGGGTCTTCCCAATAAGGAGTACGGGCCTGTGGAAATGAGTCTCGACGACGAAGTAATCCCGGACGGCGCCGGATACGCGGACCTGTATGTGAAGTACACCGCCGTTGACCCTGCCGTCACCGCCCAGACCGGGGACAACCGCCCCATCGAACTCATGATGGCGAGCGTTCTGGTCTTCTCCGCCCTGGCCGCCGCCGCGTTTATTGCGGACAGCAAGCGCAGGTCTCACCAATAAAAGTCCCCGCCTTGGCTCCCCCTCTGGGGGAGCTGGCAGCGAAGCTGACTGAGAGGGCCCTCTCCGCCCCTTCGGGGCACCTCTCCCATAGGGAGAGGCAAGAGCCTCTTCCATAAACACCCCCAGGGCGGCCCCCAGCCGCCCTGAATTAGCATCTACCGAGGTTTCGTCATGCACAAATACCAAGGAAAATATCTATCACCCCGCCCAAACCGCCGCCCCTTCCTCTATCTCGGGCTGGGGTGCGCCGCGTTTGCCCTCATAGCGGCGGCGTATGTGGGCTTGTTCTTCTGGACAGGCGCCCAGCGCAAACAGGCCAGCCGTCAGACGGTAATGGAATATGTCACGCCTGTGACGCTGCCCACCGCCCCGGAGCAGCCGGAAACGGAGCCTGACACTCAGACCACTGCGCCTTCCGAAACCACCGTCCCGGAAACCACAGCGGAAACCCAGCCGCCCCGGTTCCCCACCGTGGATTTTGCCGGACTTCGGGAGAAGAATCCCGATGTGGTGGCCTGGATTCAGATTCCCGCCCTGGAAGGGCTGAACTATCCTGTGGTGGTCGGTGCGGACAATTCGTATTATGTAAACCGCAACTGGAAAAAACAGGAAAGCGAGGAGGGAGCCATCTTTCTGGACTTCCGCAACAAGCCGGATTTCTCCCAGCCCCACAATATCCTCTACGGTCACTGCATGAAGGACGGCACCATGTTCCAGCCCCTGGGCCAATGGGAGCGGGAGTCCTTCCTCCGGGGCAATGACCGGACGGTGCTTCTGTACCTGCCCGACGAAGTACGGGTGTATGAGATCATCGGCTCGGAGCGGGTAAACGCTCTGGACAGCCGGGTCTACAAAACCGACTACACAGCCGGGGAAGAATGGGCGGATGCCATCGGGGAGACCCTGCGGCACCTGTGGTACAGCACGGACACGGCCTATGACGGCAGTTCCGAAATTCTCACCCTCTCCACCTGCATGGGCGGCGACCAGCGGCTCACGGTTCACGCCATCTGCGTGGAGCATGTACCAAACGGAACCTAAGGGATCAAAACAGATTTATCTCGAAAGAGCGTCCCTGTTCCCTTAGTAATGATACGAAGGGCGCACTTCTATACGGGTTAAACCCGTATGTACGCTCATCTCCGGCCTAAGAGCCGCCGCAATGCGGCGGTTGGCCTCCGAAACGCCTCGCTGCGGCTCGGTGTGCGAGGCCGAACACCCCGGACTCCTGAATGTCCAGGGCGTTTTGCGTCACTGCGTTCCGAACAAGGGATTGCATCCCTTGCGCCGCTATGCGGCTATCCTTGCATGAGAAAAGGCGTGACCACTTTCGTCACGCCTTTTGCCTATTTTACTGTCTTATGAACGCCCCGCAAACCGGGGGTGATTTTTTCCGTGCTGTGTGAATGGATGTAGGAGACGGCCTGCGTGCCGTTCCAAATCCCCACGCATCGTCTATATTCAGTCAATTGGAACACGGTCCGTGCTCGCTCTGCGGTGTCGCTGTACGTTTCACCATTCAACCGGGCATTCCGTTTCCGGAGGCCGCTGCGCGGGTGGAACGGCACATAGGCCGTTCCCTACGGGTGGGACGGACCACATTTCCATTCAACCGGGCACTCAATCCCGTCAGGTGGGACCGCTTCAAGGATAGACAAGCAAAAAACAGAGCGGGGACAAATCCTCGCTCTGTTTTGTTATGTGTGATTCTCAGAAAATGGGCACCACGGCACCGGAGTAGGTCTCGTTGATGTAGTTGCGGACCTCATCGCTGAGCAGGGCCTTCTTCAGGGCCTCGGTCTTGGCGGTCTTCTCGTTGCCTTCCTTCACCACCAGGATGTTGGCGTAGGTGGTTGCGGAGATGGACTCGGCATCTTCAATTGCGATGGCATCCTTACCGGCGTTCAGGCCGGCGTTCAGGGCGTAGTTGCCGTTGATGACGGCCAGGGCCACGGAGTCACGGACACCGGCAATCTGGGCAGCTTCCATTTCCACGATCTCCACGTCCACGCTCTTGCTCTCGATGTCCAGGACGGTGGCTTCCATGCCCACGCCCTCCTTCAGGGTGATGATGCCCTGGGCTTCCAGCAGCAGCAGGCCCCGGGCCCGGTTGGAGCCGTCGTTGGGGATGGCGATCTTGTCGCCGTCAGCCAGGTCGGCAATGGAGGACTTGGTGCCCGGATAGATGCCGAAGGGCTCATAGTGGACCTGGGCAACGCTCACCAGGTGAGTCTTCTGCTCGGCGTTGAAGGTATCCAGGTAGGGCTGATGCTGGAAGTAGTTGGCATCCATTTCCCCGTCTTCCACCACGGTGTTGGGGACCACGTAGTCGGGGTACTCGGTGACCTTCAGGGTCCAGCCGTCCTTGGCCAGGACTTCACCGGCGACCTTCAGGATCTCGGCGTGGGGCGTGGGGGAAGCGGCCACGGTGATGGTCTTGTCCTCCGCCTTCTTGGCGCAGGCGCCCAGGCTCAGAACCAGAGCCAGGCACAGAACGATTGCAAATACTTTTTTCATAGTTGACACTCCTTTATGTTAGATGCTTCCGCATCCGGGATAACATGCTTGTTTTGTTGAAGGGTATCTCGTCCGATATGGTACGGATTCGCCGAACCCGGTCGTAATCCCGGGCCGGTACCGCGCGGGCAGCCGGTCGCCGCCCCTACTAGGCTGTTAAGCCTAAAACAATCCTTTTGTTGGGCGGCTTTCTGACCTCTGCCGTTATGTCACAACTTGGGAAATCGTGCATGGCGCAAAACCGCTCAATCATTGTCAGTGCCTCCGGCGGGTCACTTTCTTGTCTCCGAACAAGAAAGTAACCAAAGAAGTCGGCTTAGGGGGAGGCGCTGAATGTCGCACTCCCGACGCCAAAGCCGCCCTCCCCCTAAGTACCCCCTCCCGGCGCGCTTCCTTCAGGGGTTCTTT
>JALFGI010000289.1 GCA_022777455.1 Clostridiales bacterium
AGCGTTCTCTCGCGCATGTTGGAGGAGCAGCTCATGCGCCGGAACTCCTGATTATTGGCTGCAAAGTGCTTCAGGCTGGTGCCTACGGACCAGCTCTGGATGCCCTGAATTTCAGCAGCCGCCATTTTGCCTGCCAGATAGGGATCTTCTGAGAAATATTCGAAGTTGCGGCCGCATAGCGGGCTGCGCTTAATGTTGATTGCCGGTCCCAGCAGGATAGAAACATCCTCCGCACGGCACTCCTCACCCAGAGCCTCGCCCATTTCCTGCACCAGCTTTCTGTCAAAGCTGGAAGCTGTGGCGCAGGCCGCCGGGAAGCATACGGCTTTGATCGATTCGTTGATTCCCAAATGGTCGCCCTTTTCCTCCTGTTTCCGCAGGCCGTGGGGACCGTCGGACACCATAACGGCCGGAATCCCCAGACGCTCCACGGCCTTCAGATGCCAGTTGTCCTGTCCGGAGCAAAGGCCTGCCTTTTCTTCCAATGTCATTTGGGCGCAAATTGCAATATCAAGTTGAGCATTTCATCTGTTTGAATCAGTCTGGAACCAGCAAGATGCGGCCTGGGTGAGGAGGGAGCCGTAGGCGACCGACGAGGCCAGGCCGGGCGCGCCGGTCAGGCGGCGTAAATTTTGTCCATTTCTGCTTCAAATGCTTCATCCGGTGTCTTGTAGCCAAGAACCTTTCGGGGAAGACTGTTCGCCCATAACTCCACAGCCAGAATGTCATCATCGCTGTAATCCGAAATCCGCTTTCCTTTCGGAATAAAGCGACGGATCAGGCCGTTGTGGTTTTCGATTGCCCCTTTCTCACAGGATGTATACGGATGGGTAAAGTACACTTTCGTATTCGTCCCTGTTTCCAACTCCGACAGCCGCGCAAACTCGGAACCGTTATCCGTTGTGATCGTGCGGAATACCTTACTGAAGTAATCTCCCAGTTCGGATTGCATCTTCTGAAAGGCATTCCATACAGAATCAGCGGATTTGTCTGGTAAGCGGATAATGGAGAAATCTCTTGTTTTCCGCTCCAATAAGGTCAGCAAAACATCGTCTTTTCCGGACTTTTGACCAATGACCAGGTCGGTTTCCCAGTGACCGAATTCCTCCCGGGTGTCTACCTCCTTGGGCCTTTCCTCAATGCTGCGCCCCAGAATGCGTTTGTTCTCTTTATCCTTGTGAATCTTCGTATTACGGCTCAGTTTCTGTGGCAAATCTATATTCTTGATATTGAGAAGTCCCAAATCCACATAGTTATAGAGGGTTTTTGTACACAGAATTTCACTTCTGTCAAAGCTGCCTTCTTCCATCGCACGACCGACGCAGGCATCCAATGACCACTGATCCTCCTGAAAGTGCTTCTCCACATACTGCAAGAAAGGACGCTTCTCCAGGGCTTCATATGTCCGGCAGCTGTGGCTTCTGTTTTCCTGATAAGCCTCCCAGGCAGTCTTGGCCTTGAAGCGAAGCACTTTGCCATTGTACAGCGGCGTCATACCCTTCTTGATGATGTTGCGCACGGTATTGGGTGCACAATGCAATTCCTTCTTAGCGATGGCATTGGGCGTCCAGCCGTCTTTCAGCCGAAGCTCAATTACCACATAATTTTCGTAAGTTAGGTGTTTACCTTTTTCGTGGTTTGTGATATGATTGGGGTAGTCCATAGCGATTGCCTCTTTCTGTGTTGAACTTTTGTAGCAGATTGATTCTAACACAGAGGTCCTCGCTATGGACCTTTTTATTTGATTAAATGCGCAACTTCATTTTACAACGCGCGTCGGAATTTGTGGAGGTAAGATTGATGAAAGAAAAGACTTGTCAAACTCGTGGCGGAACGATTCACTATTGGGCAAGCGTATCAAACCCGGATACAATTACTCTTGTTTTTCTGCCAGGATTGACTGCGGATCATCGATTGTTTGATAAGCAAATTCAGTATTTTGAGAACAGGAATAATGTTATCGTCTGGGACGCACCGGCACACGCTTCTTCATGGCCGTTTCGGTTTGATTTTGACTTGTTCGATAAGGCAAAATGGCTGAACGATATATTGAACCAAGAAGGAATA